>NZBH01000039.1 GCA_002687815.1 archaeon
GTATCTTTTGGCATTGCTGTTGGGTGATAACCACCAACAATAACTTTGATTTCATTGTCTACTTGTTTAATTATTTCAGCAATTTTAATTGCATGTTCTATTGTAGATGTAGGCACAGTCATTGCCACAATCTTTGGCTTTTTATCAATAATATGATCTTTTATCTTATCATAAGTTAAACCAAGTGCTTCTGCATCCAATATAGAAATATCATTATATCCTTTTTCTCTTACAAAACTAGCTAAATATGCTAAATTTAGTGGTGCTGATTTACCACCATAACCTTCCATTCCCCCATAGTTTGTATAGGAGGGATTAATCAAAAGTATTTTCATTTTTTTAATTTTATAACAAACCTATAACCAAGCAAGAAAGGAACTCTTTTGATTTTATCAACATGAAACAAATCTCCCACAATAGTTTTTAAAAAGTTTAGATCTGCTTCATGCAAGTGCCATTCATAATCTTTGTCTTTTCTTGCAGCATATAGCAACTTTTTAAGCCTTGTTTTATCTAAAATATTCATAATAGTTTTAATTCTTTTTTCATCTGGTATACTAACAACTAAAATTCCATCTTTTTTTAATATTCTATAAATTTCTTCTATTACTTTCTTTGGATCTGGTACATGTTCTAAAACTTCTGAACAGAATATTTTATCAAAAGAATTATTTTCGAATTTTGTATCTTCGGCAGATCCAAATAATAGTTTAATATTTGTTCTGTCCTTAAGTAATGTATTTGCTCTGCTTAGGGCAACTTTTGAAATATCTAACCCTGTGATTTCTTTAACTTCTGGTAAAAGATTTAGTAAATGACCTTCACCACACCCCAAATCTAAAACAGTATCTTCTTTTTTAACATCTGATAATTTAATTATTTGTTTTAATCTATTTTTTTCCATAAGTGCTAAAATAAAATTTTTACTTTCAAATAAAGTACCATCTTTATGATACTTTGTAACCATTTCATCATTCCACTTTGCTAATTCTTCTATGTCTTTGAATTTCATTTTAATTTCAAGTGTTCTATAACAATACTAGACAAATGTTTAAAATCATTAAAATTTTTTACTTCTTTTAAAACTTTTAAAAAAACATTTGGTCTTAAATAAAAGGATAAGTAAGCTTTTTTAATACCCCGCATAATCTCTTCTGAAGATAAATTTTGGTAATTAACAGGAGAAACTCCTCCTTGATCAATATCCTCTAAACTAGCAAGATTAAGCCAGTTATTTTTTCCTGCTTCATAATGAAACTCTGTTCCCGGATATGGAGATGCAACATGAAAAATTGCAAATGTTAGGGGTAATTTTTTAGACAAATTTATTGTTTCTTCTATAGTTTTTTTTGTCTCTCCAGGTAATCCAATTATAAAATAACCATACATCTTAATTCTCATCTTATGAGTTAAATTAGCAGCATCTTCTATTTGTTTTATTGTAGCTTGTTTCTTACATTTATCTAAGATTTTTTGTGAACCAGATTCAAAACCATAAGCAACCATCCAACATCCTGCTTTTTTCATATATTTCAATAATTCTTCATCTATGGTATCAACTCTACTATTACATCCCCAATTCATATTAAATTCTTCTTCAATAATTTTTTTACATAGTTCTAGAACAACATCTCTATCAATTGTAAAAGTATCAGATTGAAATAAAAAATTATTTACACCTATTTTTTTTAAAAATCTTAATTCTTTCATGATACTTTCAGCAGACCTAGATCTAAATTTTTTAGACCACATAATTGGTTGCCTACAGAAAGTACAATCATATGGGCATCCTCTACTTGAAATAACAAACGTAAATTTAGAAGCAATAAAAGGAAATACATATTTTTCCAAAGGTAATAAATCGTGTCTTGGTATTGGTAATTCGTCTAAATTCTCAATAAAATTCCTATCTTCATTAATTTTTATTTCTCCATTTTCTCTGTAAGCTAATCCCTTAATATCCCCAACATTTCCATCTTTTTCTAAAGCCAAAATTAATTCTTTAAAGGTAAGTTCAACTTCTTTTAACATAATAAAATCTAGTTCTTGGCATTCTTCAAAAGATTCCTTAATAAGCTCTGTGGCATGTGGACCCATTGTTATGGTTTTAGCATTAATTTTTTTAGCTAATTTAAAAACTTTAAAATCATTCTTATAAGTGGAAGTTATAACATGACTAATAACATATTTTGGCTTTTTCTGAAAAAGTAATTTCTCAAAATCTTCCCAATTCATTCTTTCAGCTATACAATCTAAAATCTCAACAGAAAGATTTTTGGGCAACATTGCAGCTAAATAAGCTAAATTAGTTTGTGGCCATATTATTTTCTCTCTTGTTGTTCTACCAGATCTATTTAGATCTCTAATTATTAAAGACTCGTTTGGCGAAGGTGGGTTAATTAATAAAACGTCTACCATTTTCTTTTCCTTTCTTTTACAATAAGATCAGCAATTAATCCTAAAATTAATATTTGTATAGCAGTTAAAAAGATAACTGTGACAGTCAAATCCAAAACTTTCCCTTTTATCAAACCACTGTAAATTAAAATAAGTATACCTATTAAAATTAAAAAACCACTTACTAAAGAAAACATTTTAAGTGGTTTAAAATAAGTCATAATCCTTACTATCAAGGATGTAAAACCAACAAAATCTTTTATAGGTTTAATAGAAGATTTACCTTTTCTTTTTTCATATGGAATTCTTATATATTTCACACTATAATTATTTGTTAAACAAGCCAAAGTTATAGTAGTAGTAAAAGAAAATCCTTCTGGGAATAAATGATAAAATTCAACAAAAAGCTTTTTGTTAAAAATCCTTAATCCTGAATTTATATCTGGGATTCTTTTATTTACTAATATATTGGCCAATAAAGAAATAAATGCTTTAGCTGGTTTTCTTAATAAAGGTACATTCCCTTTTTCTCTAGCACCAACTACCATATCATATTCTTTGAAATATTTTAACAAAGAAGGAATTGATTCTGGTAAATAAGTACCATCAGCATCAGTTATTATAATATATTCTCCTTTTGATTCGTTTATTCCTTTTTTTAAACTAGCACTATAGCCTGAATTAGATTTGTTTCTTATTAATTTAATATCTGATATTTTTTGTAAGATTTGGTAAGAATTATCCATGCTACAATCATCCACTACAATAATTTCATAATCATAATTAGATTTCTTCATTACAGTTTTAATTCTATTAATAATATCTTCTACACTTTTTCTTTCATTATAAACTGGAATAACAATAGATATTTTCATAAAATTCCCTCTAATAAAATTTTTAGACCAATGAAATTATTTTTAAATTCAATATAATTAAAATTCCTTATTAAATAATTTAGTCTTGTTAAAATATATTTTGGACTAAAATAAACTTGTCTATAAGCTTTTTTAGTTAATCTTTGTAATGTTTCTATATCTAATTGATTAGAAAGTATCTTACTAGATTTTTGAAAATATTCATCCCATCTTCTATGTAATAGCTGGCCATTATTAACAGCATCATTAAACATCTCACTTCCAGGAAGTGGATGTAATATTGTAAAAGCAGCATAAGTAGGACTCATTTTTTTTGCTAATTTTATTGTTCTTTCTATATCTTCAACTTTTTCGTCAGGTAATCCAATAATAAAGGAAGCTTTAGTTGCTATTCCCATTTTTTTAGTTAATTTTATTGTTTTTTTTGCTTGTTCTACAGTAATACCCTTTTTAACCTTTTTCAACCATTCATCAGATCCAACTTCAATACCATACTTCAGATGATAACATCCAGATTTTCTCATTAATTTTAATAATTTTTCATCCACTGCATCAACTCTTGCATAAGAATTCCAAGATATCTTCCATTTTTTTTCAATTACTTTTTCACAAAACTCTATTAATCTTGATTTTGGTACAACAAAAGTATCATCATAAAATCTAAAGTCATATGTATTATATTTATCCATACAATGTTTCATCTCAGCTAAAACATTATCAACAGATCTTAATCTTAACATTCTTTTATATTTTACATCTGCTCTAGCACAAAAAGTACAATGATAAGGACATCCTCTAGCAGTAACCAAAGCAGCAGAAGGCAATTTATGATAATTTCCTAAAGGAGGGATATATTTTTCAAATTCAGTTAAGTGTCTTGCAGGAAAAGGCAATTTATCCAAATCTTTAATAGGTTCTCTAATAGGATTTACTTTAATTTCACTACCTTCTCTGTAAGCTAAACTTTTTACTTTTTTAAAACTTAAACCTCTCTCCAAACTTTCAATTAAATCTAAAATAACATATTCTCCGTCACCCACAACAACAAAATCAAAATAATTGCAATCTTTTAGTGTATCTATTGGTAAAGTAGAAGCATGTGCTCCACCAATTACAACGTATGCCTTAGAATTATCCTTTACAAATTTAGCAACTTGTTGTGAAGAAACAACTGAATTTATGTAAGCTGTTAAACCAATAATATCTGGCTTAAAATCTTTTAATATTTTTTCTAATTTTGGATATGGATTGTCATAAAGAGACATGTCAAAAAATCTAACTTCCTTGCCTTTAGATTCCAAATAAGAAGCAATGTATAATAAACCAAGTTCTAATTCATGTCCTACAAAATAAGCTTTTAATATACTGCTCTTACTGCTATCCTTTCTATTTGAAGAAATTGGGGGTCTTATCAAAAGTGTTTTCATTTTTATGGTGGATGGTTATTTTTTATAAAGCTTTTAGAAGTTTTAATCATATCTTTTAAGCTATAACCAAAATACCTTGCACCAAAATAACCAAAAGTTAAGGTACCTATTTTATCAAATATTTTATTTGGGGACTTATTTATTAATTTTTTAACTAAAGGTAATAAAAAAGGAAAAGCTACCACCAAGCTGAAAAATTTCTGTAAATTGACAAATTTATTTCTATCAGGTATCTTTAATAAAGATTTTTCCATGTAATTTTGAGTATATTTTTCCATATCAAAGTTCTCATCAATTAATCCTTTTTCAAAAGCCAATTTGTATAAATCTGTATCCGGATAGGGAGAGAGTAAAGCACACCTTGCATAAAAAGGTCTTAATTTAATATTCATACGTATTGTTTCAAAAGCTTGCTCTAATGTCTCTCCAGGTAATCCTATCATATTGAATGTTTTAACTATAATTTTATGTTTTTTTAGTAACTTTACGGCATTAATAATTTGCTCGTCTTTTATAAATTTTTTAAGAACTTCATTTCTTAACCTTTCACTGGCAGATTCAATAGAAATTGCTACACCCTTACAATTAGCTTCCTTTAAAGCTAAAACAATCTCTTCATCAATAGCTTCTGGTCTTGAATTTATAACAAAATCTAAACCTATTCTTTCTTTATATAATTTTAAAAATTCAAAAACCCACTCTCTATCATTTAAAAAATGATCATCCAGGGGCATCATCACTCTTAGGGGATATTTATTTTTAACTTCCTCTATTTCTTTGATTACATTTTCTGGTGATCTTTTTCTAGCCCATTTTCCTTTTTTTACATATAATCTTTTATCTGCGTGGTTATGGCAAAAAATACAATCATATGGACAACCTCTACTAGCTAGAAATCTTTTTATATCTCTATTTCTAAATACTTTATATTTATAATAAAGTTCTCTGTCTGGAAAGGGTAATTCATCTAAATTTTCAATTAAACTTCTAAGTTCATTTTTATGAATATCTTTATTTTTTCTAACCCACAAATTTTTAATTTTCGATATATCTTCTTTTGCATCTGTTTTATTGGCTAATTCCAAAAATGCGTATTCTGCTTCCCCAATACAAACAATATCTACAAAACTGTGTTTTTCAATAAGATCTGGATAATGAGTTACATGGGGGCCACCAAATATATTTGGGATTCCTAGCTCTTCTTTAATTTTTTTAGCCCATTTTAAAGCCCATACATGTTGTCCTGTAAATGTAGAAAATGCTACATAATCTGGTTTAATTTCTTCAACTTTTTTTAACAAATCTTTTTCAAGTTCCTCTACATATAAATAACATTTGTGACCATTTTTCTTTAAAACTGCTGATAAATACATAGGTCCTAATGCGGAAAATGCAATTTCTTGTAGGAATACAAAAGTAGCCATTTATTAAAGCCCCCAAGATGCATTTATAAAAATTGTGGTAGTGAAAATATGGTCAATACTTACTACTTTGTAACTGATTTAATTACATTAAAATGCCTAAATATTTGAACTAATTTAGAGGGATTTGAACCATACATCCATATAAAATCTAATATTTTTTGTGGTCTAAGATAAAATTTTTTCCAAGCAATTTTACAAAAATTTTCTAATTCTTTATCAGATAAATCAGTAATTTTAGAATTTCTTTTTTTGTAAAGTTCTGAACCTTCTAAAAATTCTAATTTATAAAATTTTGCAACATGTGGATTGCTAGAAAGAGCAAAATTTATATTTTGTTTAATAGTCTCTTCTGTTTCTCCAGGAAGTCCAAATATGAAATCTAAATAAATAATAAAACCCAAATGTCTTGCATCATGTATAATCTTTTTTGCAAATTCTGCTGATTTTGCTCCTCTGTGAATAGTATCTAGAATTTCTTCAGAAGCAGATTGTACTCCGAATTTAAGTGTATTAGCTCCGGCACGTTTCATTTTTTTAAGAAGTTCAAATGGCATTTTTGTAGGAAACATATTACAACTCCAATTAATATTAAGTTTTATTTCTATAAGTTTATCACAAAATTCATTTAACCATTTTTGATTTAGATTTATCATATCATCTAAAATGTCTACATATTTTATATTGTAGTTTTTCTTAATGTGAACTAATTCTTCAATAACATTATCTACTGAACGAAATCTTACCATTTCTCCCCAGAAATGTGAAGAAGAACAATAACTACAACCCTTTGGACATCCACGAGAAGTAATTAATGTAGAAAATCTTCCTTTTGAATTTAAATTATAATGATCATGATAGTCTTCAATGTTTATAGCATCTCTATCTGGAAAAGGAATAGTATCTAAATTTTTGATAAGTGGTCTTGATTCTGTTGTAATAATTTCTAATTCTTTCTTAAAAGAGATTCCTTTAACCTCATTCCAATTTTTAGTTGTTTCTAAAATGTGTACCATGTCTTTAATAGTTTCTTCACCTTCCCCGTGGCAAACTAGTACATCTTCATAATCTAAGA
>NZBH01000040.1 GCA_002687815.1 archaeon
AAATTAAATTTACCCTGACTTTCATATTTTCCACCACAATCAGGGCATTTAACTTTTCCTAACTCATTTTCATCTAACTTTCCACTTCTACCACATTTCTTACATTTAACAAAAATATCAGCAAAGTTTTCAATATGCCCGCTTGCCTTCCAAGTCCTAGGATGACTAATTACACTTGCTTCCATTCCAACCATCTCATCCCTACTTGTAACAAAAAAATTCCACCAATCAGATTTAATATTATTAAATAATTCAACTCCAAGAGGCCCAAAATCCCAAAACCCAGAAAAACCACCATAAATATCACTACTCCTAAAAACAAATCCTTTTTCTTTACAAAAATTAGTGAGTCCTTCAATCGTTAAGATTGAACCTGCTTTCTCTTCTATTGTTAATGCTTTTCTAATTTTTGTAGGTTTTTGCTTTGGTTTTTGCTCTTCAGAATTATTTTTTTGAGTCTTATCAATTTTATCCATAGAATTCCTTATCTCATCAGCTTTCATCTCAGCTTCAGCTTTATCCTTGCCAAGATAAGCAATATTCACACTTTTAACCTTCTTTCCATCTCTAACACTTTTATTAAGATAATAATAATCATGTCCTGATATATTCTTTTTTACAATGTGCATTTTAATGTATATTAGGCACTACAAATTAGTTTATAAATGTTTCTTAGGGGCTACAAAAAATATCAAGCACGGACCGGGAATCGAACCCAGGTGTCTCCCTCTGCAGGGGAGTGCATAACCACTATGCTATCCGTGCAATGCCCTTGACAGGACTCGAACCTGCGACCCCCTGCTTAGAAGGCAGGTGCTCTAATCCAACTGAGCTACAAGGGCATAAAAAAAATAGAAAAATCTGATATTTAAAACTATGGTTTACTCCTCTTATTTGTGTTTTTTTCTAAGTCTTTTTTTAGGATTTCTTAATAACCAGGGATGTTTAACCTTACTTTTATGTTCTTTTTTACCATGTCTTCTCCAAATTAAAAATACTACAGCCCCGATTAATATTAAAAATACCGCATAAACCATTACCTTATTTCTTGTATTATCTAAAATAGCAAATCCAGTCAACCCCTTATTCCCTAAAAGAATCGATTGTTTAATAGATTCTTCTAAATCAGAAGAAAGTGCAAAATAAACATAATAAACTCCAGATAAACCACCCACATCAAGCTCAACAACCCTTTCAATCAAACCATCTTTATTTATTTCAAATTCATCTTGAATTCTATTAATCTCAATTCCTGCTTCATCTACAATCCAAATATCTATCAAAACAAAATCTCCAATAAAATTAGAGTTATCAAAATTATAATTAATTGTTAAAGTTTTACCTTCTTGAACCAATTCATTAATCTTAACTCCTGAAAATCCAGGAATACTCACAACAATTTCTTGAACATTAATTCCTTCATCACATTTTACTTCTAATTCTCCAGAATAATCTCCAGGTTGAATACTCTCAGGAACATTTATATTAAATATAAAATCAAGATTTTCTCCAGGAGCAATTCCTTCAAGAATATTAGAATAAATCCAATTGTTTAAATCCCCTTTAATTGATAATTTACATTTATTTAAAAAAAACCTTCCAGTATTTTTAACATTTACAGATAAATTCTTATTTTCTCCTTCGTGAACAATAATCTCTCCAATTAGAGAAACATCCATCTTTCCTGTTTTATTAGGTAAAATAAAACTACTACTCCCTCCAGGACTTCCACCACTAGGACTTCCTCCTTCATTAGAAGATGTTGAACTATCCACACTAAAACTAGAATTTGCAGAGTCTGAATTTCCTGCAGAATCATTTACATAAAAATTAAATACAAAATCAGAATCAGAACTAACATCAAAGCTAGCAGAATTATCAGAACAATTAACACTAGTATTTACAATTTCCAAGCTTGCTCCTTGATAAACATTATACAAACAATTAACAGGAGAACTATCACTTACACTCCAAGTTGCACTTACAGTCCTACTTGTTTTAGCTCCTGTTGGCTGAGTTAAACTAATACTTGGATTAATTGTATCAATATAAAATGTTTTATTCCCATTTTCAGCTTCATTTCCAACACTATCATTACATCCAATGTTCCATAAATATTCCCCATCACTTAAATTTAGACTAAAACTATTAACTTCTCCACTTGTAACACTTGTGTCTGTTTGATTTACACTATAGATTCCTGTAAAATTCCCTAATAACCAACAAGAATCTAAATCATTATCAGTAGGAGTATAATTAAAAACAATATTTAAACCAGAATTAAAATATTCCTCAATAGGAGAATTTAAAACAATACTTGGAGAACCAACAGCAACACTAAAACTTGCACTATCACTTGCACTTAATCCTAAACTATCATTAACATAAATATTCAAATCATGGCTTCCCTCTGCAATATCAAAAGTAATATTTGCACATGAAACAAGAGTAATATTTTTCCCTCCAAAATTATACCAACAAGAATCAATATTATCATCAGCATCACTTACACTAAAATCTAAAGCCAAACTTTCATTATAACCATAACTTGCGCCTTCTTGAGGATTAACTAAATTTAAACTTGGAGCAGTATTTACTAAATCATAATTAATATCAATGCTTGTTAAACTTGGGCTTATTGAGCTGTCTGGACTTGTAAAATCAATTTTATATTGAAAATATCTATTATTATCAACAGATAAATCTTGAGGACTTGTATCTGTAATATCCACAAAACTTTCATCAGAACAAGCATCATCATTACAACTCCTAGTTTGAACATCTAAGGTTGTTAATTGACTTATAGAAGTTAAACCAAAAATATTACCACTAGCTCCATTAATATTTTCAGCTAATCTTGAAAAACTAACTCCTGAATCTGTTGATTGATAAATATCCTCACTTCCATCTGCAATATAAATATAATCATTACTATCAACATAAATAACCTGCCCAGAATTACTATCTCCTCCTGCATTATAATCATCATTAACTAAGATCCAAGTTGAACCAGAATCAGGAGAATACCAAATATCTTGATTATGTAATGCAAACAAATCTCCAGAACTATTAGATGTAAGATCACTAACCGCATTACCCATTCCCCCATTATAATCATCATTTACCTTTGTCCATGTAACTCCTGAGTCTATTGATTTAAAAACATCTGCAGAATTATCAATTGCGATTAAATTATCACTAGAATCAATTGTTAATCCTCCAATATCATTCCCATCACCCATGCTATCATTAACAGCAATAAAGCTAATCCCTGAATCTGTTGATTTTAAAACTCTTTCTGCACCATCAATAATATAAATATTATCATTTGAATCAATAGTCATTACTTTTCCACTATTGCTTGCTCCTGGATTAATATCATCATTTACTTTCACCCAGTTTACTCCTGAATCTGTTGATTGCCATAAATCTTGATTATATAAAATAAATAAATCATTAGAACTATTTTTAATTAGATATGTTGCTCCATTCCCCTCTGCCCCAGTATAATCATCTTTAGCTAAACTCCAACTAATTCCATCTGCAGAATTCCATATATCTGCAACACCATCAACTGCAAATAAAATCTCAATATTTGGCTCACCACTCACCCATGTCAAATTATTCCAAACAGCGTCATTACTTGCATCAAAAACCTGACTTGTATAAGTTCCAGAAGTTTGAGCAGAACTTAGAACAACTGCACTTCCATTCCACTCAACATTAGAATAAGTTCCCAAATCAAATTCAGTTTGTTCATCATCTCCAAAAATAGCAAATCCTGTAGGCCCTCCACTTAAAACCAACAAAATACTAATTAAAACTACTCCAATTGCCCCAATTAAAAAATACCTTAATACATCCCTTTTTTCCATTTCTTATTTATTTGATTTTTTCCTATTTACAATCTTTAAAACACCAACAACTGCCTCAACTAATAAAATAGTTGCAAGAAAAGCAAAAACCATTGGATATTTTTTCCAATAACTTCCACCTAATACTATTTCTAATCCTACAACATTTCCAGTTAAACTAACTTTTTCAAATTCTAAGGTTTGTTCCTCATTTCCCTCAATAACTCTAATATCATATTCTCCATCTGGAGCAGTCAATTTTATTTGTTTTGATTGACCAATCTCTAAAAAAACTTGTGCAGTTTGATCTTCTTGCCCAATATAAATTAAAATCTTTTTTTCATACGCAGTATTCCCTATATTTTCTAAAACCAGAACATCTCCTTCTAAACTAATTTTTGCTTTTTCTAATTCTCCAACATTAAATAATCTATTAACTTCAATTTCATTATAATTTGCAATTATTTTCCAAGGCCCTTGAATAGCATTTCCAAGTAAATTAAAACTAATAACTTCTCCAGAATTAACTACTCCTCTATCAACAACCTCAGAATAATAATTCTGAACAGCATAGTTCACTTGTCCTTGAATTTCATTATTTTCATCATTATACAAAACAATCTTAAAACTAACTTCTTCACCAGGAACATAATTATTTTCTACTTGAATATCTAATTTTTCAGCATAGACAATTCCAACTAAAAAACTTACAAATAATAATCCTATTACACTAAATACAATCCCTTTTTTCACCATATAATAATCAACAAATCATTACTTTTAAATATTATCCTGTTCATAGATAATAAGAAAGAAACCAATAAAATGATACAAATAACTTTCTTAGGAACAAGTAGTACAGTACCCACTGCAGAAAGAAACCACTCAGCTATGCTTTTAAAATATAAACATGAAAATATCTTAATTGATTGTGGGGAAGGAACACAAAGACAATTAAGAAAAGCAAAAATAAATCCATTAAAATTAACAAAAATCCTAATAACTCACTGGCATGGGGATCATGTTCTTGGTTTACCTGGCTTATTTCAAACCCTTGCTTTTAATGGTTATAATAAAACCCTTGAAATCTACGGCCCAAAAGGAACTAAAAAATTTATTAATGAAGTCTTTAAAGTATTTACTTCTAAAAAGAAAATTAAAACAAAAGTATTTGAGGTTCAAGGAAAATTTCTAAAAACAAAAGATTACCAACTAACTGCATTACAATTAGACCATAAAAAAGCACCAACAAACGGATATTCATTTGAAGAGAAACCAAAATTAAGAATAGATAAAAATAAATTAAAAAAATTAAAACTCTCTGTAAAAGACAGAGCAAAGCTTTCACAACTAACAATAGGGAAAAACATTAAAATAAAAGGTAAAACAATAAAATCAAAAAACATGACATATCAACAAGCATCTAAAAAGATTTCATTTATTTTTGATACAAAACTTTGTAATAATGCAAAAAAACTTGCAAAAGATTCTGATTTAGCTATAATAGATTCTACACATGATGCAGATAACTCTTCACTAGCTTCAGAATATGGACATTTAACTTCAAATCAAGCAGCACAAATTGCAAAGCAGGCAAAAGTAAAAAAACTTATTCTAACCCACATCTCTCAAAGATATGAAAATAAAGGAAAACAATTAGAAAACAAAGCAAAGAAAATTTTTAAAAATACAATAATCGCTAAAGATTTTATGGTTGTTGAAGTTTAATTCTGTTGAAAAAATAATGCATGAAAATCAAGACCATCTATATTAAAATTATTACATTTTCCAGGGATATTAGTAGATGAATATCCACAATCTAAATGACCTTTATTAGAACAAGTTCCACACTCCTCTACTCTTCCTTGGTAATCCCTTTCTGCATCACTAAAACCATAACCCATAAAAAAATTTAGAAAATAAGGTATTTAAAGATTCATATAAATAAAAATATTCAATTTAGTCCAAACTATATATAATTTCTTGAGAACAATCAACCGTGTGAATCTAATCGGGTCAAACACTCAAATTTCCTCTTATTACGCAACACTAGCAGGTGAAATAAAGATTATTGTGTCTCCCCTTAAAAAGGTTAAACCCATGCTTCTTTTACTTTCTCCGTCGACAATCTCTTTTGCATTATCTAATACAACATTGATATGTATATCAAATGCTAAAAGAGTTCCAACCATCTGTCGGTTGTTCTTTAGTTGAACTAATACTTCTTTACCTTTTGCATTGTTCAACACATCTAGTGGTCTTTCAATTCCATTAACCATAAAATGTTCTTGTAAATTTAGTTTAAAAAGATTTGCATCAAAATAATAATCAAAAAGAAACATTTAAAAACAATTTTTCTTCCTAATCATCATGGTAAAAGGAAGAAAAATTACTGGAGGAAAATATAAAGATTCTCGAAAAAAGAAAAAATATTCTCTTTCAGGAACAACAAGAAAAGTTAAACTTAGAACTACAAAGCAAAAACTAATCAGAGAATTAGGTGGAACCAAGAAAAAAGTTCTTTTATCAGCAGAATTTGCAAATATTATAGATCCTGAAACAAAAAAAGCTAAAAAAGCAAAGATTACAAGTGTTTTAGAAACTCCTGCAAATCATTTCTTAGCAAGACAAAACATTCTAATTAAAGGTGCAATTATTGAAACAGAGCTTGGTAATGCTAAAATAACAAATAGACCAAGCCAAGAAGGTAGTGTTCAAGCAGTTCTTACAAAGAAATAAGCAATTAATAAAAGCATAATTCTAACCAAATTTATAGTCTTTCTCGAGAATAACAAAACATTTATAAAGGGATGCCTGTTTTGTTTATAAAGGTTACTAAATACTTATATATAAAATGGCTGGAGTTAAAAGATGTCCTGAGTGTGGGGGAATAAACCTTACATGGGATGAACAACGTGGAGAAGTTTTCTGTAATGATTGTGGTACAGTTGTAGAAGAAAAAATGGTAGATACTAGCCAAGAATTACAAGGAAGTTTTGATTCTGGTGAAAAAAAAGGCCGTGGAGGAGCACCATTATCAATGCAAAAGTTTGATAAAGGGCTTACTACAAATGTTGGTGAAATCTCAGATATTTATAGACTAGATGCAGGTTCTACAAGAAAATTCTTAAGATTAAAAAAATGGCAAGAAAGAGTTTCAACATCTATTGAAAGAAATTTAAGGCTTGCAATGGCAGAATTAAGAAGAGTAGCAAGTTTTCTTAATTTACCTGAAGTTGTAAAAGATGAAGCTTCAAGAATTTATCAATTTGTATTACAAAGAGGATTAGTTAGAGGAAGAAGTATGGAATCAGTTATTGCAGCATGTATTTATGCAGCATGTCGTTCATATAATATTCCAAGAACATTAGATGAAATTTCAGTAGCAAGTGATGTAGAAAGAAAAGAAATTGGAAGAACATATAGATTCATAATCCGTAAGTTAGGAATTAAAGTAACACCCTCTTCACCAAAAGATTATATTAATAGATTTGCTTCAGTCTTAAAATTAAGTCCAAAAACACAAAATGAAGCTCTTAAAATTCTTAAAAAAGCAGAAAACTCAGAATTAACATCAGGAAGAGGGCCTGCAGGAATTGCAGCAGCAGGATTATATGTAGCCGCTCTTCTTAATAACGAGAAAAAGACTCAAAGAGAAGTTGCAGATGTTGCAGGAATTACAGAAGTTACAATAAGAAATAGATATAAGGAATTATTAGAAAAACTAGGATTAGAAGAAAAGCTTAAGATGAAAGAGGCCGAAGTTAAAGCTAAAAAGAAAAAGGCCGAATAAGCAAATAGTTATCTTTTTATATCAGAATTCTGTTAAGTTTTTATAAGCAGGGATACCGAAGTGGTCTAACGGGCTGGGTTTAGGACCCAGTGGCTCAGTGCCTTCGTAGGTTCAAATCCTACTCCCTGCATTATTTTTTTAAGAATTAATCCAGACAAACATTTTCATCTAATCTAATTATCCCTGGCTCAATAAGATCTTCTTCTATATCTGGATTCTTACTTTTACATAAAATTATTGTTCCACCCACCATACCCTTTCCCTCCAAGGTATCAAGTTTTCCATTTACAATTATTTCTCCCCCTTCTATACCCTTTATATCTAATCTATTAACATTTCCAATTACAATTATTTTTCCATCCTTCATCTCATATCCAATCCACCCACGAACATTTTCAGTTACAATTATTGTTCCTTCTTCCATCCATTTTCCAACATTTCTAACAACAATTCCATTTATAGTTATTTCTCCACTTTTCATCTCATGTCCAACCCACGATTCAACATCCCCTTGAACAAAAATCTTTTTACCTTGATTTAATAATCTAACTCCTTCATCATCATCATAATCTTCCCCTAAATAAAATTCATCATAACCAAAATCCACATAATTATCCTTATTAATTTTATCATATTCAACACTTGCATCAAAACTACTCTCTATCCTCTCTTCAGAATCCGCTCCCTCAACATCATTTATATCTGCAACTAATACTAATCCTTCCCCATAATCTAACTTATTAAAATCATCAACAACTGCCTCTACTTTATTATTTTTATCTGATTCTCTAGGGATTTTTGCCCAATCAATATCATTAAGAGACCATTTCCAATAATCCCCAAAAAGACCATTATTATAAGTTAAATAAACATCCTGATTTAAACCAGTAGATTCCATTTCTAATAAAAAGGATTTCTCAAAATTGGGGGTTGTAATCAATCCATTTTCAGTCACATCAGTAGCAGTAGAGGTACTAACCTCTGGCTTCTTAGGGGGAGTATCATCTTTCTTAACCTCAACAATACTAATCTTACTTGCAACTACATTATATAAGGTTCCTAATAAATAAAATCCTCTTGCTCTGTATCTATTAGTAACACCTAAATTAGTCAACTTAGTTAGAATTTCAACATTACTTGCAATCTTTCCATCAATAGTTTCCCCAGTATCTGTTTTAAGTTCCTCATCTTTTCTTAATGTTTCATCAATAAACTCCTGTACCTTACTTGCCTTAGTATCACTTTCATTTTTATCCCAATATCCTTCCCCAAATATACTCATATCAACATCTTCAAGAACTTGTTCTTCAATTCCAGTATTTTGGATAACATCCTTAACACTACTTGAATCTAACCAGCATTTTATCTTTGGATCATCACAATAACCAACTTGTTTCCATCTACTATAAGTTGAATTAGTTGTATCATATTCTCCAGTTAAATCAACTTGTTTTCCAGGATTATAAGTTGAACAAACCCTTATAATTCCAGAGTTATATAATTCAGGATTAATCAAATCATCAACTCCTTCTTGCAAATTAGGTTGAGCTAAACTTAAAACTGAACGAGTCCCAGCAATACAATCTTTTTCTTTTTTAATATCTAATTGTGAGCTTTGTTCTTTAGCATATTCATCACTAAGTTTATTTACAAAATAAGAAGTACTTACTTTTCCAAAACCACATTTGTCTTGCCCATTAATACTAATACATAATTGTTTATACCCACTTACAGCACTGAAATCCTTTGCCCTATCCACGCTTCCACCGCTCGCAATATAACCTCTATCAACAACATGACTTCCCGCACTATGTATATAATTAGATTCTGGTAAATCTTTTAGATAAACAACATAACTTGCTCCTTGATCATTTCCAGCAAAGATATGATAATAAACCTTATAATGAGATGTTGGAGGAATTGTTGCACTAGTTAACTCATCTTCACTAAACCAAGCATGATATTGCTCAGGGCTATCTGGTTCTGTTAAAGTATCAAAAAAGTTCTTAGGAGCATTAACAGACATAAAAGATTTACAAATATCGCTTCCAATCTCTTCTGTTGAACGAGCACTAAACGCACTCATTGAATTAACAGCATAACTATTTTTAAAATAATCAATTGAATCCTGCATATTATCCCAAGCACCTTGAACAGTTAAATATTCTCCACCACCTCTTGCTCCTTGACTATACATGCTTTCAAATAATCTTGGTAAAATTACATTAACAAATGGAGCTGCTTGCTTCCAGAAAAATTCACATAAATAAATTGATTTAATCTCATCACAAATTCCAATATTTCTTCCTGTATCTAAACTTTCTTTCAAACAAGCTTTTGTTGAATTCAAAATACTAACATATCCTTCAATTCCTGCATGAACCCCAGATAAACAAATAGGAATCATTATCCCTTCTGCCATATTAGGAAGACATAATGTTAAACTTCCAATAATCCCAGACTGCACAACATTATCTACCCTATATTTTCCACCTAAATCACATCTTGAACTAGGACAAATCACAGGATCGCAAATATTAAACAAAAGATTACAATCGCCAGGACTCATAAAATCAGTACATTGTCCCTCATTACCATCAATAGCAATCCCACCCCCATAACTTTGTCCATTAATAACTACCCTATCTTTTCCAGATTGTTTTGAAGCCTGTGCAACTGCATCTTGAGCCCGACTTATTAATCTTTTTGAATCAGTTAAACTCATTCCAGGAAAATTCAAATCAGCAGTATTTCCATTGTAATACCTACAAATATCATCCCTACTTTGCTTAAACTCAATTCTTCCGTTAGGCCCAACATTACAAATATAATAATTAGTAGCCCTTCCAGATTCTTCATAAGGTTTACCAAATCCAGATAATACATAAGTCATTTCAACATACCATCCATTTTCAACATCAAACGGAACTTCTGCAGGCAATCCCTTATATGGCTCTCTTTGGAAATATTTAACCTTCAAACTACTTGGATTAGCAATTTTATTTTGATATGCTTTTGGATTTGCTTCAATAAATTTATTTGCTCCTCTTTTATCTAAATAACCAAATAAAGAAGAATTTCTCTTTATTAAGTTTAGATTATCTTTATCAATAATCTCATAAGCATTTTTTATTCCATATTTATTTCCAGAACCTTCTTTTTCTAAAACAAGCATAACTGTTTTTCCAGTAAGTCCTTCTTCTTTTAATAAATTCACAGGTTTTTCCCCTCCTTCCTTAGTAAAAGGAACATCTGCTCCAAGAGAAACTTTATAAATAATATTTCTTGTTCCAGAACCAATTTTCTCTTTACCTTCCAAACCAGCTGCATCATTAAATTTATCTGCCTGTGCCTTAGTAAAATGATTCATAGGAGAATAAGCAACCTTATCTCCGCTTAAACTTAAAGCTTGGACTTGTTCACCGACCCAAGGACTTGCCTCTTTTTTCAAAACATCATAATTCACATCTTGTTGATTAACCTCATAAGTATATAATAAATCTCTTGATAATTCTGTTCTCATAACATCATAAGCAACAGTACCCTCATCTAATTGCCCTAAAGCATATAAATCCCTCATATTACTCAAACTTACATCACAATTCTTAATTTTCTCTTCAGAAAAAATATCTCCCATTTTTACTTGTTGTCCATCTGACAAATTAATAAATTTATCAGATTGAAAGACTCCTCCAGACCCTTTAAAATGCTCTTCACAAAACTTTTGTTTAACAAAATTAGAATCAACAGAGCCTTCGAAATCTAAAAAATCGCTTGAGTCTCTTTTTGCTCCATCTAAACCTTGGATATCTTCCATTTTTCCATTTACTCTTTCAAGCATTGTTTTGTAATCATCAACAGATTGTTGAATTTCAGGACTATTATTTAACATACACTCTTGCATACTCGCAAATTCTTTTCCTTCCACCTTAGATTTACACTTATCATTCCAACCATTAGGCCCAGTCATTACAGCATTTCTCGCCATTGATTCTCCGGAGAAACCCGCAAACAAATTCTTAACAGTAAACATTGCAGAAGTTGCAAAACAAGCGGTTTTCAACCCTTTTACAACCTTTCCTAATTTTTCATTAATACTTGCCCACTTATCTAATTGTTCGTCTAAATTATCAATCATATCCTGAGTTTTTTCAGGTGAAAGTTTAATTGCTCTTTTTTCAATTCCAATTTTAAATTTAAACTTACTTTCAGTTCTTGGACCATAAGCTTTTGGATTAATAGAAATCTTCGCTTGTTTTTCTAAATTAATTTCCAT
>NZBH01000041.1 GCA_002687815.1 archaeon
ATATTTCATAGATACAGACGTCGTAGTGGCACATTTTTTGTATGGTGTACCCTCCAAGGCAAGATATGGCTAGAAAACTACTTCTTTTTTATTTTCTAAACCAAAACGTTTTTAAACTAAATTTTAACTAGTTGGTAATAAATATAGAGTATTTTTGAAATGAAAAGAAGACAATTAAGGAATATTTTTTTTGGAATAAATGAAACATCTCTCCATAAAAGATATAACGGAAATGGGTCATTAATAGAAACTTTTCAATCAAGAAATTCAAAAGAATTAGTAGAAGTAGATTTAGAAGAAGCTCTAAAAAGAGAAGTTCTAAATAAATACAAACCTGGAGTTAAATCGTTGCCAGCTAAAATTGTTTATGTACTTCCTTGTAAAGATCCTCTTGACATGGGAAGATTTATTGTTATTGATACAAAAACTCAAACTATAGAACAAAATTATCCTATTGATAAAGTTGAAGACATTGGAAAACAAATGGAAGGTATTCTTGAAAATTTATATCCTGTAGGATTAGCAGTAGATGAAAAAACCTGGATTGAAATTTATACTACTAAAGATCCAGTTCTTTCAAATCAATTACAACATAGGGGAAAACCTCTTATGGAAATAGTAAAAGAAACTGTTCAATATAGTGATACCGACGAGAAAAGGTATCTTAATAAAGCATTTTATGAATTTGGAAAAGGAATGAGAATTTTGAAATAAATTTTCTAAATAGTAAACCTTTTAAATAAACTTTTTCTTAAAAATAAAATAATGAAACGAAGTTCTAGACGATGGAAAAAGAAAGGCCAGATGAGATGGAAGTGGCAACGAAAAAAAATAAAGAAAAAAAAGAGAAGAGAGAAGGCTAAGAAATAACCATAAGCTTTAAATAGGAGTTTTATCCTCGTAAATTTGCTGAAATGAAAGTTGATTTTATGATGCTTTCTAATTTCTAAAAGATATGTTTGGATACGTGAAAAATATATCTACCGTGAGTACTTAAAAAATAATTTGTTAAGTATGAAGAGTAATAAGAAAATAGCAAATAATATTGCGACCAAAATTAATAATTCCCGTTGATTCTGCGGGAGATTGCTGCTATTAGGATTCGACTAAGCTATGCAAGTCAGGGGTCTTCGGACACCGGCGAACGGCTCAGTAACACGTCGATAATCTACCTTTGGGTTCGGGATAAGGTCGGGAAACTGACTCTAAAACCGGATAAAAGAAAAATACTGGAATGTCTTTTCTTCGAAAAGCAATGCCCAAAGATGAGTTGGCGGCTGATTAGGCAGTTGGTGAGGTAAAGGCTCACCAAACCTGAGATCAGTAGGGGGAATGAGAGTTCTAGCCCCGAGAAGGACACTGAGATAAGGGTCCTAACCCCAAGGGGTGTAGCAAGCGCGAAACCTTTACAATGCACGAAAGTGTGATAAGGGAATCCTAAGTGCTTGTCTTTTGGGCAAGCTTTTGTTAAGTGTAAATATCTTGACGAATAAGTGGTGGGTAAGACTGGTGCCAGCCGCCGCGGTAACACCAGCGCCACGAGTGGTGATCATGTTTATTGGGCCTAAAGCGTTCGTAGCCTGTTTGATAACTCTTTTGTGAAATTGTTGATGTTAACTTAGCAGATTGCAAAAGAAACTGTTAAACTTGAGACCGGGAGGAGATAGAAGTACCTTAAGGGGAATGGTAAAATGTAGTAATCCTTAAGGGACTGCCAGTGGCGTAGGCGTCTATCTAGAACGGCTCTGACGGTGAGGAACGAAAGCTAGGGGCGCAAATCGGATTAGATACCCGAGTAGTCCTAGCTGTAAACTCTGCGAGCTATGTGTTGCATGTTCCCCGAGAACATGCAGTGCCGTAGTGAAGACGTAAAGCTCGCCGCCTGGGGAGTACGGTCGCAAGGCTGAAACTTAAAGAAATTGGCGGGGGCTCACTACAAGGAGTGCGGCGTGCGGTTTAATCTAATTACACACAGAGAATCTCACCAAGAGCGACGGCAAGATGAAGGTCAGATTAAAGGTTTTACCTGATGAGCCGAGAGGTGGTGCATGGCCGTCGTCAGCTCGTGCTGTGAAGTGTCCAGTTAAGTCTGGCAACGAGCAAGACCTACATTTACAATTGCTACCGAGTCTTCGGATGATCGGGCACATTGTAAGGACTGCCTTGGAAACGAGGAGGAAGGTGTAGGCAACGATAGGTCTGTATGTCCCGAATCTCTTGGGCTACACGCGCGCAACAATGATAGGAACAATGGGATACAACTCCGAAAGGAGAAGTCAATCCTCGAAATCCTACCTTAGTTCAGATTGAGGTTTGTAACTTAGCCTCATGACGATGGAATTCCTAGTAATCGGACGTCATCAGCGTCCGGTGAATATGTCAATGAGCCTTGCACACACTGCCCATCAATCCACTCGAGCAGAGTTTAGATGAGGTTTAATTTTTTGATTAACCCAAATCTGGGCTCAGCAAGATGGGGTAAGTTGTCACAAGGTAGCCGTAGGGGAACCTGCGGCTGGATCACCTCCTTTTTTTATTTAATATTTTCTTATTTACTTTATTATTATCGGGCTCGTAGCTCAGCGGTAGAGCATCGCCTTTGCAAGGCGGGGGTCTCGGGTTCAAAAATATCTAAAATACTTTTAGATGTTGAATTTCCCGACGAGTCCATTTATAATGCAACTCAAAAGAAAACTTTTTGAGTGAAGGGTTTCATAGAAACTTTTTAGAGAAGTTTCATTGTAATAATATTTTTATGAAACTGTGCATAGGTTGAAGATTACTTAATCCATTAGGTGGATGACTTGGCTCAATTATTGATGAAGGGCGTGGCAAGCGACGATATTTTCCGGGTAGGCGCACGCAGCCTTTGAACCGGAAGTACCTGAATGAGACTTCTCATATAATCCGAAAGGATGGAGAACATGGAGAATTGAAGCGTCTTAGTATCCATAGGAAAAGAAATCAATTGAGATGTTGTAAGTATCAGCGAGAGAAAGCAACACAAGGCAAACTGAATCTTTAAAAGAGATTTTAAAGAGATGTGGTTTTATGAGGATTGTATTCAAACCCTAGCTAAAAAATCTAAACTCTTCTGGAAAGAAGGGCCATAGAGGGTGATAGCCCCGTAAGAATTTTTTAGTGGGTCTTACAATTTCTCGAGTACAATTCATTGAGTTTTGAATTGGAATTTGGGAGTAATCAACTTCCAACCTTAAATATAAATTGAGTCCGATAGCGCATAGTACTGTGAAGGAACGTTGAAAAGAACCCTTAACAGGGAGTTAAAAGATCCTGAAACCTAATGGAGATAGCATGATACGGCTTTTAGGAGTTGTATCGTACGTTTTGAATAACGGACCAGGGAGTGTATCTAAGTAGCAAGGTTAAAGATTTAAATCTGTAGCCGAAGGGAAACCAAAAGTCTGCAAGCAATGAGAGACAAGGTGTGAAAGTGCCTTAAGTTATTTGGATACTACCAGAAGCCAGGCGATCTAACCCGGGACAAGGTGAAGTGAAGATTTTTCTTCATGGAGGCCTGAAGGGTTTCTACGTGCATGTGTTCCTCTGATTTTGGGTTAGGGGTGAAAAGCCAATCGAGCTTGGTAATAGCTGGTTCCTGTCGAAGTGGACCGTAGTCCAGCCTCAAGGAAGGTTATTAAAATGGTATAGGTACGGATTAGAGATTTTGGAGATGAAAGTCTTCGGTTTCTTGTCCAACTCAAAATGTTTTAATACCGTAGATCTTGGGAGACGGGGGCAGTCGGTAAGCGTCTGTCCCGAGAGGGGAACAACCCAGACTACAGTTAAGGTCCCCAAATGTTAGCTAAGTATTAAAGGGTGAAAGGTGTATATTACCAGAGACAGCTGGGAGGTAGGCTCAGAAGCAGCCATCCTTTAAAGAAAGCGTAATAGCTCACCTGTCAAGGTGATATGCCCTTAAAATGGACGGGGTTAAGCTAACTACCGATACTGTAGATAATGAAAATTAATAGTAGGCAGGCTTGTTGTTCGGGTAGAAATTATATCGTAAGATGTAGTGGACCGAATAATAAAGAGAATCCTGGTGGTAGTAGGATCAACGCAGAGTGAGAATCTCTGCTACCGAAAGGGCAAGGGTTTCTTAGCAATGTAGGTCAACTAAGAGTAAGTCGAGCCTAACCAATCCCGTAACTGAAGATTGGGAAAGGAAAAAGAGTTAATATTCTCTTACTACTTAAATACATACGGCAACGTAAGCTTAATTTCTGACGTTTCTGACTAGACTGACATTTACTGTCGTGAGTGTTAATTAGAATAAATCAATGGAGTATCGTAATGATGAGAAGTTGATTAAATCTAAGAATAGCAGGTCTTATGATTTGTTTGGTTTATGCCAGGAGCCCATGAAAAAGGAATTAAGATGGATTTTAAGTACTCGTACCCAGAACCAGCACTGGTGCCCAAGGTGAGAAGCCTAAGGTAAGAGGGAGTAATCTAATTGAGGGAAATCGACAAATTGGCCCCGTATCTTTGGTATAAGGGGTCCCTGTGGTTGTAAGCATATGTTTGCGATTACAGGGTTCAATAACTAGGGAAGTCCGACTGTTTAACAAAAACTTAACTTCTCGCTAGCCTGTAAAGGTTTGTATGGGAGGTGACTTCTGCCCAGTGCCAGTACCTCAAACTTGAGTTCAATTGAGCTAAGGGCTGGTAAACGGCGGGAATAACTATAATTCTCTTAAGGTAGCAAAATACCTTGTCGTTTTATTGACGACGTGCATGAATGGCGTAACGAGATTTCCATTGTCCCCAATTAGAATCCCCCGAACACACTATTCTGGTGCAAAGGCCAGAGATCTCCAGTGGGAAGTAAAGACCCCGTGAAACTTTACTGTAGCTTGTTATTGTAGTACGAATCTTGTTGTGAAGTGTAGGTGGGAGTTATTGATACTTGATCGTCAGATTAAGTGTAGACGAAAGATGGGACACCACCCTTTAAGATTTGTATTGCTTATTTGACATCTGTCAAAGACACTAACTGGTAGGCAGTTTGCCTGGGGCGGGACCCTGCTGAAAAGGTATCAGTAGGGCCCAAAGGTCAGCTCAATCCATTTAGAACTTGGATGTAGAGTGCAAGAGTAAAAGCTGGCCTGACTCGATTCTAAATATGAAGGAATCGAGAAAGGAAACTTGGGTCTAGCGAACCCTTACGCTCCTTTGATAGGAGTTAAGGATGACAGAAAAGTTACTCCGGGGATAACAGAGTGGTCGCGCCTAAGAGCTCAAATCGACGGCGCGGTTTGCTACATCGATGTCGGCTCTTCCTAACCTGGGCGTGCAGAAGCGCCCAAGGGTGGGGGTGTTCACCCATTAAAAGGGATCGTGAGCTGGGTTCAGTACGTTGTGAAACAGTACGTATAATATCTACTGGAGATGTTAAAATATCTGAGGGGAAGGACCTTTTAGTACGAGAGGAACAAAGGTTCGAGGCCTCTGGTTTACCGGTTATCCGGCAGGGTAGGCCGGGCAGCTACGCCTCAAAGGATAAGAGCTGAAAGCATCTAAGCTCGAAACCTGCCTCGAAAAGAGATATAAAGTTCGAGCAAAAGACTCGTTTGATAGAACTGGGGTGTAAGTGCGAAGCTTCGGCGACGTATTCAGCCCGCAGTTACTAACTAACTTGATTTTCTTCAATCTATGTATAGTTTTTCTTTATTCTAGATTAACGAAACATTTAAATGTAAAACAATTTATTAGAAAGGACTCTATAAAATGACCTTGAAAGAGACTGTTAGCAAAGCAATATCGATTGCATTGATAACAACATCAATTGGTTATTTACCTCTTAGCTGTGCGTCTTTTGAAAAAAAAGATATTTATAGATATGTATTAAATAAACATTTTAATGAAAATATTTCTAATACTTTAATAGAAAAGTTAAGTCCTTTTAATGGGAATGATAAAAAATTTATTGGAATTATCTCTGATTATTCTGAAGAATTACAAAAGGTTTGTGTTAATTCTGATATTTTGGATAATAAGCATGTTTCTAATAAAGAATTAGAAGCAACAAAAAAAGCAACATTAGAAGGAATTGTTAATCCAAAAGAAGTTTATGGTGTTGTGGCAAATGGTGCTGCTGATGGATATTATTTTATACCAAACACATTAACTTTTTACAAACAACTTAAGGATAACAATGTACATGATGATAATATTACTTTATTAATACATAATCCGGATAATAATAATAATATTTTTGAAACTCCATCATTTGACTTCTACTCAAAAGAAGGTGTAAAAAGAATAACTGTTAAAGATGGAAAACCAGCACTTTCAACAATTTCACTTTCTAATCTTCTTCCACAATCAGAAGATGAAATAGAAATAGATATTTCAACAACCAGAACTAGTTTCTTAAATTCTATTATAAATTTACCTTCAGATTTTAATGATGATGTTTATATTGGTTATTTTTCCCATGGAGTTGAGTATAAAACATCAGATTTAAGACCAATTCAATTTCCTGAAAGTAATATGTCAAGCAGGGATTTAAATTATGCAATTAGCAAGCTTGATCATGACAAAATGACTATTGTACAGGGTAGTTGTTATGCTGCAAATTTATTAAGAGATATAAATGGACCACATGAAATAAAAAATGTATTAGCAATAGCTTCTTCAGATATTTATGAAGAATCTGGAGTACCTTTTTTTATTAATTTTATTACACAACAACTAAATAATCCAAAGAAATCTGTTAAAGAAATATTAGAAATAGAAAAAGCTATTTATAATTCGCAATTGGATGAAAATCAAAAAACACATCCACAAGTATTCTTTTATAATGAAAATGGAAAAAGTGTCTCTCCAGAAGAATGTTCTTGGTATCATGAACCTTTCTTAGTACCTCAAAATTAAACCATAATCTTTAAAAACCCAAAAATTAGCATTGTATTGTAGGTTCATACCTAACTTCCGCAAATTGTGAGGAAAGTCCACCCACTAAATAATCGGTCGCTTTTTTAAAAAAGTTCCAGAAATGGAAGGCAACCGCTAAAGAAACGGAACGACCTTTTGAAGTTAAGCAATGATGTTGCGAAGTTTTTCGCGAGAAAAATGAGATAACCAGCTGAGTATTTAAAAGGAAACGATGAAACGAGCATCCCGATCAAGTGCAAGTCTTAAAGGCGCTTAGTTAAATGTTAGGACAGTTTCTTCCTTAGGGAAAACTGACAGAAGGTGGCTTATATGGACCTACTTTTTTTATTTTAAAACAAAAGGTTTTTAATTTTATTCTTTTACTATTATAGCATGAAAAATTTAGATTTTTTTAAAAGTTTTATTTATGATTTGTCGGATCCTGATAAAACATTAGATGGACTTGATGATTTTATTGAAGATTATAAGGATGCTCTATTTTGGTATGGTCATATTGGTATTCCTGATGATAAGATTGATGAAATAGTTTTAAATGAAGAACCCTTATTTATGGATAATGCTGATTTTTTTTCAGATGCTATAGATGTTTTTGGTATGCTTAGAAGACGAGGAATAGTTAGTAAATCATTACAAGAGCATGAAAAATCAATAGATTATTTTAAAGAAAGAGTAGCACCTTATTTGTAATTTCTTAAATTTTAAGGTAAATCGTAACATTTTTATACTATATTACTCATAAATTAAAAATATGGCAAGAGATAAAATAAATATACCATCAAGCCAAGGTGGCTTAGTTAGGTATTCTGAAGGTTATAGGAGCAAAATAGAAATTAAACCTGCTTATGTTGTAATTTTAATAGCTTTAGTTATAATAATAGAGGTATTTTTGCATTTAAGCAAACCATTAGGTTAAAATGATCCCAGGTATGAACCCTAAGATGTTGAAACAAGCAATGAAGCGTATGGGAATTAAACAGCAGGAGCTAGATGCAAAAGAAGTAATAATTAAAACAGAAGATAAAGAAATTATTGTAAGAAATCCTCAAGTTTTAAAAGTTAATATGGGTGGCCAAGAAACATTACAAATTTCTGGCCAGCTAGAAGAAAGAAAATTAAAAGAATTTACTGAAGAAGATGTTGATACTGTTGCCGAACAAGCTAATGTTACTAAAGAAAAGGCAAGGGAGGCACTAGAAAAAAAAGGTGGTGATTTAGCAGCTGCAATCTTATTATTGAAAGCAGATTAATAAAAGGTAAAATATGGAAGATTTCCTTGAGTTACTATCTGAAGCAAATAAAGCTTTTAAAACAGCAGACCATTTAACTTATGTAACCTATCCATTGGTTCAAGAGACAAAATTATTAATAGCAATTGTAGAAAATTTATATTCAGCATTAATTAAAAGCATAGAAGCAATACTCGAGTATGATCAACTGTATAAGAGAATTTCATTATTGCCGCAGGATCCGCAATTAAGGTTTGAAATATTTAAAACAAAATCTGCAAAAAGATATAATATTGATGATATTGATTTAGATTTAATAGAAGATCTAAGAGAGATAATTTCATATCATAAAAAAAGTCCGCTTGAATTTGTAAGAAAAGATAAATATGTGCTTTATCTTAATAATTTAAGAATTAAAACAATTGATTTTAAAAAAATAAAAGAGGATCTAGAAAAAGTAAATACATTTTTAAAGAAAGTAAATTTAATATTTGAAGATGAGAGAAAATATCAAAGAAGCTGAAGAAGAATTAAAGAGAGCAGATCATCTTGTTTATGTAACCTTAAAATATACTAGGACCGCTGATGTAATTAAAAATGTTATTAGCAGATTAATAAATGCATACGACCTTTTAATCTTAGAAGCATTAGAACATGCTAAGAAAAAAAGAAAAATAAAAGAAATTCCAACAAATCCTGTAGCTAAATGCGAAGCTTTAGTAAAAGTTATTAAAAATAAAGAAGTTCTTTATTATCTGAAGCTCTATAATTTATTGAAGAAAATATATAAAGCAGAATTTTTGAGAAAAGGAGAATATAGAAAAAATGTTGCTTTAGTTGCATTGATGCCTGGAAAAAAATTTGAAGTTAATATGGAAAAATTAAGAGAATTTTTTGAAATAACTAAAGATTTTTTATTTTTCATTCATGATTGGGTCTTAGGCGGAAAATTACGAAAACAAGATGACTAAGTTCATTGCTCTTTTATCTGGAAAAGGAGGTGTTGGTAAAACAACCACTGCTATTAATTTAGGTTCTGCTTTAAATTTTTTAGGAAAAGATACTATTGTTGTTGATTGTAATCTAAGCATGGCAAACTTAGGAGTTTATTTAGGGAGCCCTGTTGTTTCTACAAATTTAGTTCATGTTTTAAAAAATATTTATCATATAAGTGAAGCAATTTATTCTCATCCTTCTGGATTAAGAGTTGTTCCTGGAAACTTACCATTAGAAGATTTAAAAGATCTTGATTATGATTTTGAAAAAAGTTTAGAAGGTCTTAATGGCTTAACTGATTTTGTTTTATTAGACAGTGCTGTTGGTTTTAATAAAGAAGTTTTAGATGTTTTAAAATTTGCTGATGAAGTTTTAATTATTACTGATCCTAATTTAGCTTCTGTAACTGGGGCTACTAAAATAGCTAAACTTTGTGATGAAGAAAATAAACCTATTCGTGGAATTGTTTTAACAAGAACTAAGGATAATTTTGATTTAACTATTGGGAATATTGAGAATATGGTTGGTCATCCTGTTGTTGGTACTATCCCAGAAGATGATTCTGTTAGAAGATCTTTAATTGAGCATAGTACTGTCTTGGAAACTTATCCTGATTCAGTAGCCTCTATTTGTTATAAACAATTAGCTTCTTCTTTACTTGGAAGAAACTATTCTGATGGTACTGAAAATAAAAGATTTTTCTTTTCTAAAATGTTTAAATGAATTAATTAGGATTAAATTGTAAATTGTTTAAGCAAATTTCTTCAATTTTACTTCCCCTAGAATTAGGTTTTTCTTCACACGTTGGACAATACGAAACTCTTTCTGTATCTTTCTCTCTATATCTTTCTCCCCCACACTGAGGAAGATGTGTATTAATAGGATGATGTACAAAAATTGCCAATATATCAGAGTCACAGTTACCGCAGATATATTTATCACCGCCTTTATGTTTTACATATATTACTTTTCCTTTTTCTCTTCTTGAATAAGATGTTTCACAAGTAGGACATATACTATGTTGTTGTTGATGGTCTATTTTACCCCTTAGATATTTCCATTCTAATGCCTTTTCACAACATTCATTCAAATCTATAGATATTTTCATATATTTATTTAGAATCCAAAAATTTATAAATCTTCACAATAAAAAATTATTTCTTTAATTGAAATGGAATAACTTTAACTTTACCATATTCAGATCCAGGAGCAGCAAGCCAAGTAAGGCATAAATTGAGACTTCCAACTACACCAGGTCTTAAAGACATTAATGTTTCAAAATAACGATTTAATTTATTATCAATTACTATTGGTCTATCATCTGGCCAACCAAGTACAAAACCTCCACTATTGTAGTGATTTCTTGGTTGATCATTTTCGAAATAATATTGAATATAATTTTCATCATTAGTTTGTTTAGAAATCCAAGATTTACCAATATAATCTATATACTCTTTATTTCGAATTCCAACAACTAATTTATTGACAAGTTTATCTTCATACTCTTCATTTACTTCATTTTCAAGACGCTCTAAATTATAAGGTTTAACTGTAATTTCAATATCAGAATTTCTTAAAACTAAGGGAATTTCTGAAATCTTTTCTTTACGATCATAATATTGTTTTCTCAAGAATTCCTCTCCATCAATAGTCTTTCTAGTAATTTCTAATATATCATTTTCCCTTACAGATATCCATCCCATTTTATAAGGGTAAACAATACATAAAATATATAAGTTAAATGGTTAATTTTATAAGTCAATATTCCTTCTAAATTTTTATGGCGGTAGTAGTGTAACCTGGTTAACATAAAAGCCTGTGGAGCTTTTGATTCGGGTTCAAATCCCGGCTACCGCCCTCATTCTTTGTCCCCAAATAGTAAAGAATATAAAGGGATTTTTATAAAATTTATACTATGGAAATTGAAAAAGAATTAACAGGAAAAGACTATAAAAAAGATTCTTCTAGAAAGAAATCTAAAAAAATTATTAGAAAAGGAGTTGGTTTACTTGCAGCTGCTACTTTATCTCTTTTAGTTGGAAAAAATTTAGCTGGATTAATTCATAAAAATCAAGACATAGAAAATATTGTTGAGAATGAGCAAAATTATGTTAATATTAATTTAGATGGGAAAAATTATACTTTTGATTATTCTGATAAAAAAGGAAAAATAGATTCTATTGTTGTTGAATGGAATGGAACAAAAGAAGCTAAACATGAAGGAAAAGATATTAAATATGATATTGGTAATCTTTATTTTTTAAATTTTGATAATAAAACTTGTTATAGAAAAGTTCCTGTAGTTGGTGGAATTTATAGTGAAGATGAACCAAGTTCTCCACATAATGATAAAATGATTGCTGGAGGTTATGTTGCAAATCCATCTTATGCTCTAAAAAATATTCAAGGTGGAGATCCTAAAAATCCATTTGGAGTTGGCTTAACTAAATTATATGATATTAGTGATAAATATTCTGTTGAAGAAATGCTTGGTTTTATTGATACTGGTGGACTTAATTTTCCTGAAAAACATGATGAAAGACAACTTCATGGTAATGCTCTTATAAATTCTAATTTGGGTTATACTTTAGGTTGTGTAAGAATTGCTAATGAAGATATGGATTTTCTTGGAGATTATAAAAATTCTATTGTCCCTATGTATTTTAATAATTAATTACACAACTTATATATATTAAAAGTTCTTTTTATTTAGTATGGAAAAAAAGGTGAAGATATTACTTTTATTGTTTGCATCGGCAATATTATTTTCTGTATTGCATAATGTTTTTTATGCTGTATTTAGTTTTGAAGAACCAATATTCTTTACATTAAGTTTGTTAGCTGGTTTTTCATTTATTGTTTTCTTTGTTTATGTTATTGTTTCTTTTATTCTTCATAAATTTGTAAAGAAAAAAAAGAGATAACTTTATAAATCTTTAATTTTGACTTCTGTAGAATGACAAACGAACAAAATAATGGACATTGTACTTTGAATGTTAAAGATGTGCCAATTTCCTTAATGGAATATGTAAATGCTTATGCTATCTCAAGAGGCACTTCTGGAAAAGCTTTAATTATTGATGTTCTGGAAGATTTTTTATTGGATCATGCTTTTACTATCGGAAAAATTTATGAACCGATGAATGGAGAAAAATATAAAGAATTTCAAGAGTATGTTTCTGGCTTATTTGAAAGAAAAAGATAATTATTTCTTTAAGTTCTTAAAATAAATTATTTGCCTTTCTCTTTTTAGAGCATCTTTTTTTGTTTTAAAAGTTCCTAGAATTTTCTTACCATCTTTTGAATATAACATCCATTTATATCCTTTCTTTTTAATCATTTTTTGTTTAATATTTTAGAATTATTTAAATTTTTCTTAATAGTTAAGTTTTTAAGTTTTTATTACTACTAATTTACTATGTATCCTAAAAATTTAGTGGATAAAGTACATCAAAATTATGTAGATAATGTTATACCTCCAATTATAGAAGGAAATTATACAGAAGCTGCTATAAAACTTTTAGATTCATTAGATTATATAGAAAAAAAACAAATGGAAATAATGGTACTTGTTGATAAAGGTGCTAATTATATTATTGCATTAAAATTATTATATGATAGGCTTAAAGAAGGAAACAAAGAATTTATTGAAACAGCAATGGGCTTATTTGAATTTTATTATGGAAGAACTCAAAAAACAGAAGATATTTGTTTAAATTAAAATGGAATATCAAGATTTAATAAAAATTGTAAATAAACAGTATGCAAATCATGTTAAATTTAAGATTGATAGAGAAGATTATAGTGGTGCTTTAATTGAAATGAGTGATTTGGTTGTTTTTATGAATAATAAAAAATCTTGGCTAGTGGAAGAAGTTGATAAGTATCTTAATTGTATCTCTTCAGCAAGAGAATTATACCGTGAGCTTAAAGGAAGAGATAAAGAAGGTATTGAAAGAGCAAAAAGAGATTTTGAGGCTAAATTTTTTTAATGTATTCTAAAAAATAAAAAATTATTTATATTATAAGGTAATACTTGATTATTTTTAATTATTAAAAAAAAGAGAAGAAGCAGAAATGCCAGACAACCCTAAGGAAGAACCCCCAGATCATATTGAAGAAGAATTTGTTTTAAGTATGGGGAAATGGAACAAACCAGAAGGTATAAATCTTGATGATATTTGTATTGCAAAAACTTTTGAACCCGATGGAAAACAAAAAACAATTTTAGTAATAGGAAAAAATTATGTAAAAACTGAATATACAGATCATGATGGAAAACCTATTTACATGCTAAAAGAAGTGTATAGAAATAATGGATATGGTTAAATTATTTTTCTAAAAGATAAAAATTTATTTTGCTCCATATACAATAGCTTTAAAATTCTCTGGAGAAAGTGTATAACCTTTCAAAACAGGTTCTAAACCCGCTTCTTTTATCTTATCAAAAGCACTTTCTGTTATTGGAACTAATCCTACATATTTTTGATCTGCTGCTTTCTCTTCAATAAACCCACTTATATTCCCTGGAATTGGTTTTATAGTAGTATTAATAACCGTATTAAAAATGGAATCTTTATCTCCATATTCTGAATAATAGTTATTTGAAAGAACACAGATAATCTTTTTTGGACTATTATTTTGTGCGTTAAATAACGATTCAATTACTAGGGTTGTATGTATTCCTAATACATCTTTTTCGGTTATTTTTTGTTCTCCCATTTAATTCTCCTGCATTTAATTGAATATTTTCCTTTATTTAAATTTTATAAAGCTTTCTAAGCTAGAATTCTATACTATTTCCTTAATAACTTTATTATTTTTCACAATACCCCAATCACAAGTATCAAGTTTTTTCCATCTCTCCATTAATTCATCAAGTTTATTTTGTAAAGAAGCAAAATATAAAGTCATAACAGTGCCATGCGCTACAATAAGAATTTTCTTATTTTTATATTTTTCATCTATCTTTTCAACAGCTTTCTTAAATCTATTTAATGCATGCTTAGAAGTTTCCCATCCATGATCAGTATAAGCTAAATCTTCAAAGATTTTAACTTTCATCTTTTCATATTCTTCAGAAGATAGTGTTTCCCCATTAAGTCTTTTTAATTCATTAAGCTCATTAATTTGAATAATTTTTTTATTTAATTTTTTAGCTAAATGCTTAATAGTATCATATGCTTTCTTTTCACCAGAAGAAATAATTACATCTATATCTTGAAACTCAGAAATATTAGCTATATTTTTAGCTTCTTTCATCCCTTCTTTTGTAAGAATCCAATCAGAAATAGGAATTGATTTATCTATCTTAGTTTTAGCATGTCTTAAAAAAATAAGAGTGTTATTCATATAATCTTAAGAAAAGAGTGGGTTTATTAAATATTTCTTTTTATTTCTTTGATCGTCTTATTTTTTCTAAAATACTTTGAATAGTCCACTTTCTAGTCTTTTTTAATTTTCCAACAATTTATTATTTTTTCTTATAACCAAAAAGTTTATTGTATTTATCATGGCTCATATATTCAAGAATAAAAGCAATAATTTTAGCTTCATCACCCACAATAGTATAAAGAAGTCTCCAGTAGCCAATAAGTTCTACTCTGAATATTCTATCTGTTCCGTATCTTTGAATAGTCGTCTTTGAGATATATTTTCTTGGAATTAAATCACCATATTTATAATCCGCTTTAATATTCCTTAATGCATTATTAATAGAAGCAAGTAATTGTTCATAAGTTGGTTTCTTTTTTGCTTTTTTTCCTTTAGATACTGCTTTTTGTAATTCTTGATATCCTTTGTAAGCTTCTTCATCGAATTTAATTGTTACTAATTTTTTCATTTTTACATTATAGTTACTGCTTTTTTTAACTTAGATCTTAATTTTTTAGAAATATCTTCCTTATAAATCCACATAATTCCTTCTTTTAAAATAGCTATTTTTCCACTATCTTCTAAGTAGTTTAAAATTAGGTTTAGAGTAGGTCTCATTACTTGTTTAGGTAATTTTCTATCTATTCCGTTCTTTGATAGGGGTTTTTTAGATTCTTTAATAACTCCCTCTACTTTGAGTATAGTATCCAATCTTGGATAATGTAAAACTTGTTGTACCATTTTATATACTTATTATACTATATATTTATACTATATAAAGTTTTCTGTAGAACTTATTTCTTTGATCTCTTTATTTTTTCTAAAATACTTTGAATAGTCCACTTTCTAGTCTTTTTTAATTTTCCAACAACAGCTTTTCCTTTTTTCTTTCCCCTGTATTTAGTATGGCTTAAAGGAACTGTTCTAAAACTAGTTTTTACAAATGATTTTGGATTTTTTTGTCTATGCCTGTTATATTGTTTTTTAGTTGCCATATTAGAATATATGTAATAGTAGTATAAATAACTTTTTATATTTTTTAATTTGATAAAATTGAATTGAGGTAAAATTTTAAATGAAAAATAAATTTGTTTTTGATTTGGATGGTGTTATGAGAGATTTACATAAATATATTGAGAAAAAATTTGATAGTAAAATAACCCACTGGCAATGGACGAATGGTAATGGTGAAGATGTTTGTGATATTATTAATAAGGATTTAGATATTTTATTAAAAGCTGAACCAACAGAATATTTACCAACAATTTTGAAATATTATCCTAAACCAGAAATATGGACAGATCAACCTGACCATTGGATTTATGGAACTTTAGAATGGATAAATTATAATGTTGGAACTGATTGTAAAGTGCGAATTCTAGATACAGGAAAAAAAAGAGAAAGATTAGATTCTCATAAAGATTTGATTTTGATAGAAGATAGTCCTAATTTTGATGATTACGAGAGAATTGTTTTAATTGATAAATGTCATAACAGAGATGTTAATGCTTCTGTAAGAGTGTATAATGAAAAGGAGTTAGAAAATGAACTTAAGCAAGCACAATACTAATATTGAACAAAAGAAAAAACATTTTCCAAGCTTTATTGATCTTATTAAAAATCAATTTTGGCATGGTGGAGATAAATATAAATTAAATGATGAGAAAGAGTTTACAGATCAAGTTTGTGAAACATTTCCTGGAGATACTGGTGTTGATTGGATACTTGGAACTGCTATGAAATATCTTGGAAGGTATAAAAATTTTGGTAGAGAAAAAGATTTATTGAAAATAGCAACTTATTGTTATATTTTATGGCTTAAGGCTGGATTTCATTTAAAAGAAAAGCATGATGAAGATGTTAAGAAAAATATTGATGTAAAAGAATAATTCCTATTTCTAAAAAGATTATGTGTAATAAAAAGGCTTAAAAAGCTTATTTATTGGAAAATAACCCTAATAACTATATTAAAATGAAAAAGACAATGGAATATGTAGATGGAGAAAATGGTGCTCTTAAACTTTATTTAGATAGTATAAATAAAATACCTATTTTAACAGCTCAAGAAGAAAGAGATTATGCAAAAAAAGCAGCTAAAGGTGATGAAAAAGCAAAAGAAATTTTGATAAATTCTAATCTCCGTTTTGTAGTTAGTACTGCAAAAAAATATTCTAATTGTGGACTGCCTTTTATGGATTTAATTCAAGAAGGAAATATTGGTTTAATGAAAGCTGTTGAAAAATATGATGTAAAAACAAATTATAGGGTAATTTCTTATGGTGTTTGGTGGATAAAACAAACTATTCTAAAAGCTATATCTGATAAATCTAGAGAAATACGTCTTCCAATTAGTGTTGGTGCTGACTCAAGTTTTATAGAAAAATCTTATTATGAATTAACTGATAAATTAGGTCGTTCTCCAAATAAAGAGGAACTATCTGAAAAAACAAGTATACCTATTGAAAATATAGATATAATCTCAAGAGCTTCTGAGAGAAGTATTTCGTTAGATAAACCTTTAAATGAAGAAAGTGATTCATTAGTTTCACTTACTCCCGATTCTAAGTATGAAGACCCTTCAAGAGATATGCTTAATAATTGTTTTATGGAAACAGTTTTTAATTCTTTATCTGAAAGAGAAGAGAGAATTATTAGAGATTATCTTGGGTTAAATGATGGTTATCCTATGACTTTACAAAAGATAGGAGAGGATTTGGGACTAACTCGTGAAAGAATAAGGCAAATAAGAAATAAAGCTATTGAAAAAATAAAATTAAGAAATAATAAGGAAGATTTGTTAGAATATTTAGTTGATAGTAGATAATTTTATTTCATAAGTTCTCGCTGATTAAGAAACATTAAGATTACTGCTGGGATTATAAATAACCAGTTAATTTTGAAAGTTAAAAAAATAAAAATTAAAGCTATTATAGAAAATATTATTACTTTTTTATTTATTTTCATTCTTTATTAGCACTCCCCATTAATATAAGAACTTACTAAAGAATTTGTACATGCTTTACAAGAGTTTTCAAAAGTCTCTTTTATAGGATTACAAGGTGTTGTAATACATTGTATATTAACAGTTGCACATACTGGCTGATAAATCTCAATACATCCATCAACATTTCTTTGTTTAGGTAAACATTCTATTTCTTCTACACTTCCACCTGTAGTTTGAGTATTTTTTATTTTATTTATTGCACCTATTCCAAGAAAAATAACCACTGCAATAGTTATTAAAACAATAATTAAGATACTTTTTTGTTTTTTCATTCTTAATTAATTAAGTTAATTTGTATAAAAACTTTTTTATAGTTGTATTAGTAAAAGAATTTAAATGAAAAAGAAAACAATAACCTTTATAATCATATTGACTTTGGTGATTTTACCTTTATTAATAATAAAAATGACTGGAAATGAAACAAGCTCTGGAGAAAAAGTAAAATTAGAAACAAATATGGGAGATATAGTTATAGAACTTTATTCTGAAATGCCTATAACTGCTGGAAATTTTGAGAATCTTGTTAAAGAAGGGGTTTATGATGGAGTTATTTTTCATAGAGTAATTGATAGATTTATGATTCAAGGTGGAGATCCAACTGGAACAGGAATGGGTGATCCAAAAATACCAAAAATTAAAGATGAGTTTACAAAAACTGATTTAGATCAGAATAATAGAGGAACAATTTCAATGGCAAATGCAGGACCTAATACTGGAAGTTCACAGTTTTTTATAAATCTTGTAAATAATAATTTCCTTGATGGTAAACATCCTGTTTTTGGAAAAGTTATTGAAGGAATGGATGTTGTTGATAAAATAGCAAAAGTAGAAAAAAATTCTGAAGATAGACCTTTAGAAGATGTTAAAATAAATAAGGCAAGTGTTTTATGAAATCAAAATATAAATTTAGTGATGAAGCTGGTGGAAAGAAAATTTTTGAAGAGAAAATTGAAGATACTGAATTAGTAGTTAGTGTTTATAAAATTGGAAATGGATTTCCAAAAATGCAAATTGTTAGAGAAGTTAAAGATAGTGATGGAGATTTTGTATTTAAAAAACTTGGAAGAATGTATTTAAGTGAAGTTGAAGCATTAATACCTGTGATGGAAAAAGTAAGAAAAATTATGAAAAAAGGTAGATAATATGTGTTTTTTAGAAACTTTACTTATTGGAATATTTCCAGCAGTTCCAGATGGATGTAAATGTATTTTTCATAGAATATCATATTTTGTTAGAAAAAAATTAAATGGAAAAAATAAACAAACTTAAGAAAAAATTAATATTACAAAGAGTAATTTTTTTAGCTTTAGGTATATGTGCTGGTTATTTAATATTATCTAATGAACCACCATTAAGATATTACCTTATAGTTGTTTTTGTTTTAATTGGTGTTGGATTTGGTTTTTGGTTTAAGAAAAAATAAATTATTTTTCAATTGCTTCTAATATTTTATCAAGTTTTTCATTTATTTGATCAAATTTTTCATTATAATTAGGTCTATTTGATCCAGAACTTCTATCTTTTTTAAAACATTCATTACAATAAACAGGTTTGCTTGCAGTTGGTTTAAAAGGAACTTCACATTTTTCACCACATTTATCACAGGTTACTTTATGCATAGTTACTGGTTCAGATTTTCTATTAAAGTTCTCATAACCTCCTCTAGATCTATTAGAATCTCTTCTTCTAGGTCTCTCAGAATCTCTTTTACCAGAATCCCTTCTTTTAGATCCTTTTTTTCTACTAAAGTCTTTCATATTAAACAGAAATACCAATTATGGATTTATAAAGTTATCTAAGAATTAAAAAGAAAAAAAGTTAGAAAGATTTCTTAGCTCCTTCTTTAATTGCTTTTTCAGCGTTGTCTTTTGACATCATAGCACACATTGTAGTACTACAATCAGGGCATTTTCCTTTTGCCATGAAACCACCTTTTGCAGTTTTATTAATAGTTGGATCTTTCATTTCTTGTCCTTTTTTCTTACATTTTACACAATAAGCTTCTACCATTTTATGCCTCCTAAATTGTTAAATTAATAAAAATTTATTAAAATAGTAAAGAGGTTATCTTTTAAAAGGTTACTATATTGATTTAAAGTGTTTTTCTTAAAAGAATTCTTTTTAAGCAGCTATTATAATCTCATTATAGCCATTTTTTTTAATAATTAAATTACCTATTATTTATCACTTTAAACGCTTTTCGGTGAAAAAATAAAACAA
>NZBH01000042.1 GCA_002687815.1 archaeon
GTAAATTAAAATTAAGTTTGGTAAAGTATGGCGTATTAGAAGATTAATCATATATTTTATAAATGATTTAAACTTAAAAAAGAAAAGAGGTTGAAATGGGAATTAGTGATACAATCAGTAATAAGATTTTAGAAATTTATAATGCGATTTTAAATTTCATTCCAGCAGCTTATGAAATTCCTATAACCCTTGGTGTTTTTATTATTCTTATTTCTGTATATGCTATTTTTGTTTGGAAATTTTATCGATTTTTAGCTAAAAGAGATTTACTTGAATTGAATTTGGGAAAGTATAACCGTTATGAAAGAGCTTTTATGAAAAAGTTTTTTGCAGTTATTTTGTTCATAATAGAGTATGTAATTATCCTCCCAGTAGTTGTGTTTTTTTGGTTTTTTGTTATGGCAATTATATTGATCTTTTTAGCTAAAGAACAAGATATTCAAAATATATTATTAATTTCAGCAGTTATTGTTGGTGCTGTAAGAGTTGCAGCATATTACAATGAAGATCTTTCCAAAGATTTAGCTAAAATGTTTCCTTTTACAATTTTAGCCGTAGCAATAATAACTCCTGGTTTCTTCGACGTTGAGAGTATTATAACTAAAATAGCAGGAATTAGTGGATTGTTTACCAATATAGTAACTTTCTTAGTAATAATTATGGTGTTAGAATTTATTATGAGAATATTATTTTTAATTATGCCTCAGATACCTGAGCCTGTTGAGACACCACCTATTACGCAGTAGGTTTCTTTGGTTTTTTATCTGTTTTACCATTCAATCTACATTTTCTACAGATGCCTCTATGTAATTTTCTGCATTTACGGCATCCTTTATCTTTCATAAAGTTTGTAAAGAAAGTCCTCTTATAAGGCTTTCCATTATTAACTCTTAAGAAATATCTTATAATTTGGATGTTGTTCTTACACACCCAGACAGGGTAACCAAGTAAAATGTTGAGATGGGAGTGTTTTCTTTAATTGCATATCTTGTGAAGTTTTAATTTCACTCTGAGGGCAATTAAGCAAAGATATTTTCTTTATAAAGTTTTTACTATGATAAGGTTTAAATCCTGAAAAAACCACTAAAAAATATGAGGCAAATGAAGAAAACTAGTAGGAAGAAAAAAATACTGATATGTTTGGCATTCCTTCTACTTGGAAGTGGGATGGTTATCCTCACATATAACACTTCAAATGATTTTAGAAATCTCAATGGATATGCAATTTATAGACTCACTGGACCGGATCAGGCAAACATTACTATAGATTTCGATGAAGAAGTGGGCTCAATAAGGGATGATTTTTATGGGGTTAGCAATTTTAACGGATATTTATCAGATTTGAGTTATATAAGTTCTACAGGGGGATGGACTAAATTAGATAAGCGTTCAAACTCAACATTTACAAGAAATGCTTTCGCTGATGGCAATTTAAAGATTTTTAGAAGTTGGGCTTTTCTTAGTCTCTTATCTACTGGTGACGGAACATGGAATACTCTAGATACTGATGACTCATATCATGCAACATTATGGAACATAAACGCCTTAACAGATCAAAATAAATGGGCTTATGAAAATGATAAAATAATGATGTATAACTTAGCAAGTATGCCTTCGTGGTTAGCAAATACGACTTCTGGATGGTGTAGCGAGGACTCCATTGATGGTCTTGACTATTCTGATAACTTTATGAACACTAGCTGGAGTTCTTGTGCTCCTACAGATTATACTAAATATCAAGATACCCTTATTAGTTTAGCATTGAATATCTCCAATAACTGCGAATATGCGGATAATATTTGGTTTAACATAGGGAATGAAATGGAGGGAACTAATTGGCTAAATAGTTTACCAACCGATGACCCAATTAAGGCCTTAGAATTTGTTAAATTGTACAATCACAGCTATGATGCACTAAGGTCAACCTGCGATGGAAGATTTAAATTAGGTGGAAATTCCGGATTAAGATTTTATCCTGAAATGCATGACACCTTTCTCTCCAACGTGTCAAATAAAATGGATTTTTATTCGGAAAATATTTATTCAGATGGTTATGATCCATATATAGAAACAAAAACTATGGAGGATAGAATTGAGGAAATAATTTTGGACTGTTCCACTTATGGTGCAAATTGCTCACATATTATAATTTCTGAGTGGGGGTATATTTTTGATTCTAGTGAAGGAACAGATTATATGAAATTAGATTTATCTTATGTTTATCTATCAATGTTAAACAAATATCCTTCAAACATTTCATTAGCTTTTCATGAATTTATGATGCCAATCAATAGCGATGATTATAAATTTATTTCAGAACCCTCGCTCGCAAATTCATATTATCCCCCCTATAATGTCACAAAGGATTTTGCAACATACCATTCCACGGGAAACATAGTTGTAGAATCAAGTTCTAACTTGGACACAATCAATATTGTCGCAAGCAAAGATAATAATAGCAACAAATATGTCACAATAATAAATAGTGGGTGGAGTACTTATCTAAATTTTAGCACTACAGATAATACTAATTTAGAAATTGAAGATATTGATACCGGAGAGATTTATTATTTTGTCAATGAATCTATATATTTAGGCGCAATTGACAGGTATCAGGTAAGACATTTTCAGATCACGGGTGAAAATTCAACTACTGAAGAAACAAACTCTGGCTCTACTTCTTCATCAGGATCTGGAGGTTCGGGAGGTTCTGGAGGTTCAGGAAGTTCAGGGGGTATTAACCTTGAGGTTTCTAAAATAACTGGTGAAGTCGTAACAGACAATCTTGAAGAGAATAACTCTTCAGAAGAATCTCAAGAAAATGAAGAAATCTTAGGGTCTCAAAAAACAGAACAAGAGAAAAGAACGGACTTAAAAGAAAATTTTTGGACGGGCCTTGCAATTTTTGAGACAAATGGGAAATCGATTTGGATAAACCCTCTCATATTGTCTTTAATAATTACAATTATTCTTATTGAAATTTTCATTACTCTCAAAAGAAAAAAAAATAAAAAAATAAAAAATAAAAGAAGATTAAGTAAATCAATCAATGGAGAGGTGTCTTATGGACATTAAACTGTTAGTCGCGAGCGCAATTGGTTTATTATTTTTACTCTTAATTCTTAGTATTTGGACATTTCACAGCTGGAAGACAAAATCAATACGCAAGAGTTGGATTTGGAAGAAATATGATTACCTACTGGGCGATTCTCTTTATAGAAACTCGCTCTACTTAATGCTAAATTCCATCATTGTTACGGGATTAGGATTTTTCTTTTGGATGATTAATACAAGACTTTTTTCAACTGAAGATATTGGACTTGCAACAGCATTAATTAGTGTTATGGGAGTCATTACAGGACTTTCACTTCTTGGTTTGAATGTTGGACTTATCAGATACCTCCCATCCTCAAAGCGCAAGAATGAAAAAATTAATACTGTCTTTACATCAGTAATGCTTTCATCAATTATTGTGGCAAGTATTTTCTTAATATTTGTGGATGCAATTTCTCCAGAACTCGGCTTTCTTCGTAAAAATATTATTTTTAGTATTGCCTTTATTGCCTTTATGATTATTGCAAGCTTTGATTTCATAATAGATAGTATTTTTACTGCCTACAGAAATACAAAATATATTTTAGTTAAAAATACAATTTTTGGCATCTTTAAACTAATCTTTCCCTTTTTCCTTATTTTTTTGGGAGCCTATGGGATTTTTAGCTCTTGGATGGTATCTATGTTGATTGCATTAATTATTAGTTTTATTATCTTAATTGTTAAATTTAATTATGTGCCTAAATTCGAGTTTCATAAAAAGACAATAAAGGATATAGGAAAATATAGTTTTGGAAATTATGTTTCAGGGTTTATTGGCGGACTTCCCATCATGATTTTACCGTTATTAATCCTAAATAAATTGGGCGCAGAGCTAGTTGCATATTATTATATAGCCATGATGATCGCAGGCCTATTGTTCATAATTCCCCACGCAACAAGCCAGAGTCTATTCGTTGAAGGATCATACTCAGAAAAAGAGTTGGGAAGGCAGATTAAAAAAGCAGTTAAAATAATTTCATTATTATTAATTCCCGCAATTATTCTAATTGTATTTTTTGGACAGTATTTGTTAATGTTATTCGGAAAAGAATATGCTATCGAAGGGTTTAGATTTTTACAAGTGATTGCAGTGGGAGGAATTTTTGTTGGAGTAAATGCAGTATTTATATCAATTTTTAAAGTACAAAAAAGAATAAAGGAAATTTTATTCAAGAGCATAATTGGAAGCACCCTGATCATAGGGCTGACTTACCTATTTCTTTCTAAAGGAAGTGGGCTCTCGGGAGTAGGTTACGCTTGGATTATTGGACAAATCACCATTAGTTTAGTGTTTACTGGGATGTGGAAGTTTAGCAAAAAATCCAAATCAATCTAGTTTTAATTTATCTCCATAAAATTTATCCCAGCTATCTGGATAAAATTTTTGAAGTCCGGCCCCATGGCCAAGTGTCAATTCTCCAAAATATATTTTATTTTTAATTGAATAAAGATCTACCCGCACATAATTAAATTCTTTAGATAGTTTTTCTGCAATTTTAATCATTTTCTTCAGATTTTTTGGTTTTTTAAAAGATTTAACTTTTTTACATGATGGTTTTCCATCTTTTTCTTCACACCATATGAAAGGAAGTAAGTTCCACTTAGAATCAAAAAATCCCATGCTTTTATTTTCAAATCTACCCCTGACAATTTGGATAAATTCTACATTTCCATTAAAGCAATTAAATTTATAGTCTTCTGGAATTTTTCCATTATCATTTAAAAGTAATTTTTCAATTAGTATTTTAGGAGGAATATCTCTATATTGTAATTCTCTATGTTTATTATAATAATTTGTTTTTAACCACCGTTTACATTTTTTTATAATTTCTTTCTTATTTATATTTCTATTATCTTTTAGAACTATAATTTGACCACTAGCATGATTACTCTTTATAATCGCTGGAAATTTTAAATTATCAAAGGGTATTTTATTTGGATCAGTTGTATGAAATTGTAATGGGATTAAGTATTCTTTTCCTATTTTTTCTTCAATGACTTTTCTCACTGCATATTTATCTGCCAATGTGACACACAAAGGGTTTTTATCATATATTTTTTTCCACTGTATTTTTTCATTTAGTGTCTGAGGATTTTTTAAATCTAATTTTTTACCGAAATTTTTTTGGTATTGATACGAAATAAATAATTTTGAAGGAATTAATTTCATTAAAAAGTTATGAGAAGAATATAATAAATTATATGTAAGACTATAAAAGAAATTCTTATCTTTATTTTCGCTTATTTTACTAATAATTCTATTCATTATAATTTCTCTAAAAGTTAGGAAAGTTATAAATCCTTCCAATGATTCGATACATTTTAAAAGTGGAATTTACTAAATTACTTTATGAAAAAGCCCTTTGTTTCGGTAATTGTCCCAACCTACAATAATGCTGATTACATTAAAAAATTCGTTAATTCTATTTTAAACCAGAGTTTTAAAAATTTTGAATTACTTATTGTGGATGATTGTTCTAAAGACAAAACTATTGAAGTCCTTCAAAAAATCAAAGATAAAAGACTAAAGATTTTAAAAACCTCGAAAAATGGGGGCTCTGCAATTTCTAGAAATTTAGGGATTGCTAAATCCTTAGGTAAATATATTTTCTTTACTGATGGGGATTGTATTGCAGACAAAAATTGGGTTAAAGAAGGGTTAGAGATATTTAAAAAAAGGAAATGTGTGGGTGTTGAGGGAAAAATAATTTATGTTTCTGAAAATTATAAACCCACTCTTTCAGATAATATTGCTGAAAATTATTCTGGTAAAACGTATATGGGTGCAAATATTGCTTACAAAAAAGATGTTTTAATTGATGTTAAGGGGTTTGATCCCAATTTAATAAGGATGCAGGATAGAGATTTGGCATTAAAAGTTCTTAAGAAAGGAAAAATAGTTTTTTCATCTGATATGGTTGTTACTCATCAAAAATTTCCCTGGACATTCAAAAAGAAAATGAAATTAGCTAGGGAATGTACAAA
>NZBH01000043.1 GCA_002687815.1 archaeon
AGAAGATTTTAAGATATATTCTTGGCTATGGCAATATGAAGGCGAACTAACAAATTTTATTAAAGAACAAAATTTACCAATAAAAATCGAATTGGGTACTTCTGTAAATCAGGATGGATATATAACATATCCAATTAGTAGTGCTATTACAAGTGTCTTTAAACAAGGTTCAGATTCAATAGGGGAAGGAGAAATTTTTGATATTCCAATGCACCTTGATATTTACAAAGGAGATAAAGGAATTGTATTTGCAGTATCTTCAGATTTAGGAAACAAAGTAACCTATGATGATAGTCATGCTGATAAAAAAGCTCCTTATGAAATCTCAGAAGAAATGGATAGAATAAATATTTCATATAGTTTTAAAGTAGAAGATAAAAAATAAATTCTCATTTAGGATTTACTTTAAATATTTTATATTTATCACCATAATTCTTGTTAACTCTTTCAAAGGGATGTATTAAAATATTATCTGATCCCCATTGGGATACAGCCATTAAACCCTTATCAGAAGATTCTTCTACAATTCCTGCATGCAAATAATTAGATTTTGAAAAATAATAAACTATCATCTGATCAGATGATATATTTCTCTCATTTTCTATTTCAGAGAAGAGATCACTAGAATCAACAAACTCACTAAAAGCTTCATTTCTATTATAAGTACCAAGTGGAAAATCAATTCCTAAATGATCAAGTGCAAAACTATAACAACTATTGTATTTAGTAGAACCAATTAAGATGTGCATATTAAAGGATTTAAAATAATTTTCAATTGCTTCAGAAATGGTACTATTACTAATTTCATGGCCATGATTTCTTTTGTCTATAAATTTTTGAAAAATATTCTTTGCTTGAATAACATAATTTTGCAAAAATTCATCGGATATTTTAAATTCCATTTTATTAATTTCTTATTATTTTGAATTTTCATTAATTCTAGCAATAGATGCTACTTTATCATTACCATTAATTTTCATTACTCTTACACCTTGAGTATTTCTACCAACTAAAGAAATATCTTTTGCAGAAACTCTTATGATAACTCCTTTTTCACTAATTAAAACAAATTCATCATCAGCCATAACTGTTTTTATACCAACAACTTTACCATTTCTTTCACTAGTTTTAATATTTCTAACACCTTTTCCGCCTCTTTTGATCAATCTGTATTTATCCATTTCTGTTCTTTTTCCAAAACCATTTTCAGTTATAGTAAATAAACAAGCATCATTTCTTGATACTTCTAAACCAACAACTTCATCACCTTCAGCTAATCTTATTCCTCTAACTCCAGAAGCAGATCTTCCAATTTCTCTTACATCTTTCTCATCAAATTTAACTGCCAATCCATTTTTACTTCCAAGAATTAATTTCAAAGTTCCAGGAGTTAATCTTACTTGTATTAATTCATCTTTATCTTTCAAATTAATAGCTTTTATTCCACCTTTTCTAGGATTACTAAATCTTTTCAAACTTGTTTTTTTAATAGATCCTAATTTGGTTGCAAAAAATAAATTCAAGTTATCACTAAATTCTTGTACTGGTAAAACCGTAGTTATTCTTTCATTTTCTTCTAATTTCAATAAGTTTACTATTGCTTTTCCTCTAGAATATCTTGAAACTATTGGGACTTTGTAAGCTTTTAACCAATAAACCTTTCCTCTATTACTAAAGAATAATAAATAACTATGAGTTGATGTAATAAAAATATTATTTACAAAATCATCTTCTTTTGTACCAGCAGCAATTATTCCTTTTCCACCACGTCTTTGTTGTTTATAAGTTGTAAGAGGTATACTTTTTATGTAGCCTTCTTTTGTAACAGTAACTACAACTGATTCTTTTGGAATTAAATCTTCTGTATCAATTTCTTCTTCTATATCTAAAATATTAGTTCTTCTTTCGTCTTCAAAATCTTGTTTCAATGCTATTAATTCATCTTTTATTATTGCTAAAATTCTTTCTTCAGAAGCTAAAATCTCTTTTAATTCTTTTATTAATTTTAATAAATTTTCATATTCTTCTTTTATTTTATTTTGTTCTAAAGAAGTTAATCTTTGTAAACGCATATCCAATATAGCTTGACTTTGTTTTTCAGATAAGTTATAGTTCTCCATTAATTTTTGTTTAGCTATTAACCCATCTTTTGATGCTTTGATTAATTTTATAATTGCATCAATGTTCGATAATGCTATTCTTAAACCTTCAAGAATATGTAATTTATCTTCTGCTTTCTTTAATTCAAATTTAGTTCTTCTTGTTATTACATTTTTTCTATGGCTAATGAAATAAGTTATTATTTGTTTTAAGTTCATTACTTTTGGCTGATCATTATGAAGAGCTAACATAATAATACCAAAACTTGTTTGTAACATAGAATGTTTGTATAATTGATTTAAAATTATTTCAGGATTAGAATCTCTTTTTGTCATTATTACTATTGACATCCCTTTTCTATCAGATTCATCTCTAATATCAGAAATACCTTCAATTCTCTTTTCTCTTACTAAGTCAGCTATATTTTCTATTAAGCTTGTTTTATTAACTTGATATGGAATTTCAGTAATAATTATTTTATTATCTTTTATTTCTGTTTTAGCTCTTAATATTACTTTTCCTCTTCCTGTTTTATAAGCTAATTTAATTCCATTTTTCCCAAGAATATAAGCTCCAGTTGGAAAATCAGGACCTTTTATATGTTGCATTAATTCTTCTATTTCAATTTCTGGATTTTCTATAGTTGCAATTACAGCATCAGTTGTTTCCTTTAAATTGTGTGGAGGAATATTAGTTGCCATACCAACAGCAATACCAGATGAACCATTAACTAACAGATTGGGTAGTTTAGCAGGCATTACAACAGGTTCTGTTAAAGAACCATCAAAATTTGGTACAAAGTCAACAGTATTTTTATCTATATCAACAAGCATTTCTTCTGATATCTTACTTAATTTTGCTTCTGTATAACGCATATGTGCTGGATTAAAACCCTCAATACTACCAAAGTTACCATGACCTTTAATCAAAGGATATCTTAATGAGAAATCTTGACCCATTCTTACTAAAGAATCATAAATAGCAGTATCTCCATGTGGATGGTATTTAAAACAATCCCCTACAATTCTTGCACATTTAGTAAATGGTTTATTATATCTTAAGCCCATACCATGCATAGCAAATAAAATTCTTCTATGAACAGGTTTTAAACCATCTTCAACACGTGGAAGAGCTCTGCCTATAATAACAGACATAGAATAATCTATGTAAGATTCTTTCATCTCTTGTTCAATTAATTTATTTTGAATTTCTTCTGGCATTATAACTCACCTTTTACTTCTCTCTCAAGTCTATTAAAAAATTCTATTACAAAATTTAATCTTTCTTCAGCTATTTTTTCCCCTTCTTCTGTAAACAATTTAATTTTCATTGCTTTACTATAAAATTCTTTTAAGGGGGAATGATCTGCTTCATAACCAGTACCAGGATTATGATCATCAAAATTAGAATAAAGTTTTTGATTATTCTCTCCAGAAAAAGAATAAGCTCTTGCAACTCCTATCGCACCTAAAGTATCCAATTTATCAGCATCATATAATACTTTAGCTTCTTTTGTTTTAGGTTTATGTCCATTTCTACTTCTAAATCTATGAGCTAATATACAATGATAAATATTCTCCGATATTGACTTTTCAAGCCCATATTTACTTAAAATCTCTTTAGCTATTTTCTCACTTTCAACAGTATGGTCAAGTTCCCCTTTACTTTTATCTTCTAATTCTCTACCAGTATCATGTAATAATACAGCCAATCTAACAACATTCTTATCAGAATTTTCACTTTTACCAATTCTATCACTTAATGCCAAAACTCTTTCTACATGACTCCAGTCATGAGTAGGGTTAGAGCTTACAAAATAATTCTTAGCTTCTCTTTCAATATTATAAATTATTTCATTGTCTATCATTTTAAATATCTAAATTTTGGACTTCTTTAGCATGGCTAAAGATAAACTCTTTTCTTGGTCCTACTTGTTCCCCCATTAATATTGTAAATATTTGATCAGCTTGCATTGCATCTTCAACTGTAACTCTTTTCAAAATTCTTTTATCAGAATTCATTACAGTTTCTGCTAATTCATCACTATCCATTTCTCCTAAACCCTTGAAACGTTGAACAACAATATTTTTATCTCCAAATTCTTCTAATTTTTCTTTCAAAGCTGCATCATCTCTAATGTAATATGTTTTTTTATCCTTAATTATTTTATACAAGGGTGGTTGAGCTATGTACAAATAGCCTTTGTCAACCAATTCTTTCATATACCTATAGAAAAAAGTTAATAACAAGGTAGAAATATGATTTCCATCAGAATCAGCATCTGTTAATACAATAACTTTATGATATCTTAATTTACTAATATCAAATTCATCATTTATTGAAGTTCCAGTAGTTGAAATTAAAGTAGAAATTTCATTATTACTAAAAATTTTATCTATTCTAGCTTTTTCTACATTCAAAATTTTTCCCCTAATTGGAAGTATTGCTTGAAATTTTCTATCTCTAGCTGAAATTCCAGTTCCAGCTGCACTATCTCCCTCTACAATAAATAATTCACATTTAGTTGGATCTTTTTCTTGACAATCAGCTAATTTACCTGGCAAAGAACCAGATTCTAAAACTGATTTTCTTCTTGTTAATTCTCTTGCTTTTCTTGCAGCTTCTCTTGCTTTTGCAGCTGTTATAACTTTTTGAATAATATTTTTAGCTATTGCAGGATTTTCTTCAAAAAAAGTTTTTAAATTATCTGTAACAATAGAATCAACAATACCTTTTACTTTAGAATTTCCAAGTTTTGTTTTTGTCTGACCTTCAAATTGTGGTTCAGGTATTTTTATAGAAATAACTGCAGATAAACCTTCTCTTGTATCTGCTCCACCTAAAGAAAGATCACTAATTTTACTTTTTTTAATGTAATCATTAATTACTCTTGTCAAAGCTGTTTTAAATCCACTTAAATGAGTTCCACCTTCAATTGTATTAATATTATTAACAAAGGTCAATATATTCTCCATATAAGAAGAATTATATTGCATAGCCACTTCAATATAAGTATCACCTTGTTTTTTTTCAAAAAATACTGGTTTAACATGTAAAGAAGTTTTATTTTTATTTAAATATTTAACAAATGATTTTATTCCACCCTCATATAAAAATGATTTTTCTTTTTCAATTCTTTCATCTTTAATTTCAATTTTTAAATTTTTATTTAAGAAAGCTAATTCTCTTAATCTATTAGACAAAATATCAAATTGAAAATCAATACTTTCAAAGATTTCTTTGTCTGGCAAGAATTTAATTTTGGTTCCACTGTCTTCACAATTTCCTTTTTCCTCTACACTTGTTACAGGTTTACCAAATTCATATTTTTGAGAATAAATTTTATTATCTCTTTTAACTTCAACTTCAATAAATTCTGATAATGCATTAACAACCGAGATTCCTACACCATGTAAACCTCCAGAAACTCTGTAAGTTTGTTTATCGAATTTTCCACCAGCATGCAATACAGTCATTACAACCTCTAATGCTGATTTACCTTCTTTTTCATGTATATCAACTGGAATACCCCTACCATTATCAATAACTGTAATAGAATTATCTTTATGGATTGTAACAGAAATATAATTACAAAAACCAGCTAATGCTTCATCAATTGAATTATCTACAACTTCGTAAACTAAATGATGTAAGCCACGAACACCAGTATCTCCAATATACATTGCAGGTCTTTTCTTAACTGCTTCTAAGTCTTTTAAAACTTGAATATTCTGGGCTTTGTAACTATTTTGTATCATTTTTTCATCCATAAGTTTAGAATGTTAATATTGAAAATAAGCCTTTATTTAAAAGTCTTTCTATGCCTGAAACGGCTCTATATTGGCAATACAAGCCTTGTATTAACTAAAAATATTTTTTAGGTTGTTTTTTTAGTCCATAAGAAAGTATTTAAGTTTTAAAGTAATATTAACTTATATGATATATACCCAAATATACATGAATTTGGAATGGGAATGCATGGATATGAATTAGAAGAAATTTATTACACTTCAAAAGAAGAAGAAAAATTTCTTAGAGATCTTGAGAAAAAACCAACTAGAGTTTTAGAATTGTATAAAAACCGTATAAAACCAAAAGGAATTTTAAATTCCCTGTGTTTTTGGTTAGATACTAAGTTATCAACAAGATATCTTACAATTAAACAGATTTTAAAGAAAGAATCTAAATCTCTAAAGGATAGATTATAGGTTTCATAGGCTATACACCATTCTTAAAAGATTATGTTAAATAAATAACCTAAACTTAAAATTTGTGGAACAGTTATAATTGGCAACTAAATAATGACCATATTTTTTATGGTTCCTTGCGTTCCACATATTGGATCTTTTGGCATATTAATTAATTTTATAATTTACTCAAAAAAGCCTTTAGTCCCGCAGCATGTTTTTTTTCATCTCCAGCAGACCATCTAAAAAATCCTACTGCTTCAAGATTTCCCTCTTTTTGGGCTTCATCAGCTGCTTTTGACTTCATCTTAAACGCTTTTTGTTCCCCATCGAACATCTTTTGTAAATTTTCTTTTGTACTTCCAATTAATCCTAAGTTTTTAGCAGCAACACACGCGTGATCTGCTTCGTTCATAGCTATTGATCTTAAATACAAGGCTATCTCAGGATGTCCTTCTTCTTCAGCCTTCTCAGCCATAGCTAAATACAGACCAACTTCTGTTGTTTCGCCCTTGAATGTTTTTTCTAGATTTTCTTTTGTTGTCATTTTCTACCTCTTTCCAAAATTCTTTTGGCCTAAAGTACAACAATTAAGCCGACAACCTGAAGTCATATTTGCAGAATAATTTTCTCTTGCTATTTCATCTCCATCATAGATAAATGCCCTTTGCACTTTACTAAAAAATCGAGAAGATAAATGGTAACCTAAATTTTCAATATGTGGCTCTATATCTCTCAATGCTGTTTTCATAATATTATACTCCAAAGTAAGTTTTCCTGTTTTATGATCTGCATTTATACTTTTAATTCCATCTAATTCTTGTAGTGCTTCTTTAATTTTCTGTTCACATCCAGAGTCTACCATACCTTCTACTTTTAATTTTCTTTTTCTTAATACTCTTTTTTCATCTAACATCTTAATTTTCACCCCTCTAATTTTCTTTTTTAAAAAAGCCATTATCTAAATTACACTCTTCTTCTTTAGTTGACTTACATAATCCTTCCTCAATCCCTCTTTTACACTGAGGACATACCTTGTCCAACTCACCTTCTGCAATCATCCCATCACAATCACAAGTTCCGTCTTTCCAAATCCAATTACCTAAGTAACACATTGTGCATGCAGGTTCAATACAACATTTATATTTTCCTTCCTCTTTAGCATCTTCTATAGCAAGATTTAGTCCAACTAAAATATTCTCTCTTCTTTCTTCAAAAGTATAAACTTTTATAGAATCACTTTCCTTTACAACATTTCCTGTCATAACACCTTCATCTGTGAATAATATAATTAGAATAACACCTACAAGTATTCCAATTAAAAATATTGACTTATTCATCCTCAATTAACTCACATCCAGACAATGATGCTAATCTCTCTAATCTTTGTTCTCCAGGATATGCTTTACCATCAATTATCCATGTTGGATATCCCCTTATTCCTTTTTCTAAGCATATATCTTTATTTCTATCACAATCAACAAAATTAATAAACTGAAAAGAATCGCCAAACGCTTTTTTCTGATTTTGACAATGAGAACACCATTCAGTCCCATACATAGTTACTCTTTTTTCTGTTAAACATTTAGCAAAAGTATCATATTTACTAGATCCTTGTGAACAGCCAGACAAAACAACCAATATAACTAAAAAAGAAAAAATAAAATAAGGTTTCATTTTGCTAACTCCGCATCAATCACTTGTTTAAAAGCACTAAATGGTTGTGCTCCTGAGACTAACCTTCCATTAATAATAAATCCTGGAGTTCCACCAATTCCTGCTGATTGTCCATCTCGCATGTCTTTAGCAACTTCTGAAGCCATTTTTCCAGAATCAAGGCAATCATCAAATTTTCCAGTATTCAATCCAATATCTTTTGCAAACTGTTTAAAGGAACTAACACCACCACTAACACCTTTCTCAAACAACATATCATGCATTTCCCAGAATTTACCTTGTTCTCCAGCACACTCAGCAGATTCAGCAGCTTTTTGAGCATTAGCGTGAAAACCTAATGGAAAATCTCTATAAACAAATTTAACTTTCCCAGTGTCTACATATTCTCTAATTATTTGGCCCAATGTTTGTTCATAAAATCTAGTACAAAAGGGACATTCAAAATCACTCCATTCAACAATAGTTACCGGAGCATTACTCTTTCCCTTAACATCATCATCATCAATCAAAGCTTTCATATCTAATGATGGCACACCGGGAGAAGGGCTACCTCCTCTTGGTTGTGCAGGTTGAGCTTCTTTTATTTGTTCTGTTCCACCCCGATTAGAATTTTTGCCAAAACCACCCGTAAATATAGAAATAACAAGTAGAATTGCAAATACTGCAGATATACCCTTCCATAAACTTACTTTTTTTATTGTTATTGTTTTTTTATCATGTTCTTCAGACATTTTTCAACCTCCTTAAATAAATTTTTTTCTATCTTTTTTAATATCATCGATACTTATTATTATATCATTCCCTTTAACTTCATGAGGAAGATAACTTGGCCAACACCCATAACCTTTGTTTTTAGTACCCAAACCGTCTATGCTAAAAACTCTTCCACAATTATTACACTTAATATCACTACCCACTTGTTTATATCCCTTAGATCCGCCACAAACATCACAAGCATCAAATGCTACTCTTGGTTTCCCATCACTTCCTAATACAGCAAAATAATTTATTTTAACACCGTCATCATTATATTCATAAAATTTTACCGTATCAGATAAATCTGATAAAGGTATCTTTACAGAATCATCATTATCAGCAACAACATCTCCAGTTATTCCCGAATTACATCCAGCTATTAACAAAGACGCAAACATAAAAATTCCAATTATTAATAATTTTTTCATTTTCACCCCTATAATTTTTTAAGTTTTAACAATAATGAATTTGATACAACTGAAACAGAGCTCATTGCCATAGCAGCACCAGCTATCATTGGGTTTAATAGTCCAAGTGCAGCAATTGGAATTCCAACAGAATTGTAAAATAAAGCCCAGAACATATTTTGTTTTATTTTAGCCATAGTTATTTTACTTAATTTTATAGCTTTTGGAACATCTTCCAAATCATTCTTCATCAACACTACATTTCCAGTTTCCATTGCAACATCTGTCCCAGAACCCATTGCAATTCCAATATCAGCTTGTGCTAAAGCAGGAGCATCATTTATCCCATCTCCAACCATTCCAACCTTCCCTTTTTTCTGTAATTTTTTAACATAATTTACTTTATCCTCTGGAAGAACTTCATAAAAAACATTATCAATACCAGCTTGTTTAGCAATTGCTTTTGCTGTTCTTTCATTATCACCTGTTATCATATACACTTGTATCTTCATTTTTTGTAGTGCTTCTACAGCTGATTTTGATGTATTTTTAATAGTATCAGCAACAGCTATTAAACCTTCAAATTTCCCACCACTTACTAAAATCATAACTGTTTTTCCTTGTTCTTCTAGTTTGAAGATTCTATTTTTTATAGAAGAAACATCAATATCATATTTATTCATTAATTTCAAATTTCCAAAATAATATTTTATCTTTCCAATATTTGCAGTAACTCCTTTTCCTGGAATCGCTTTAAAATTAGTAGCAGTTTCCAACTTTATTTTTTTTCTTTGAGCATCTTTAACTATAGCTTCTGCTAATGGATGTTCTGAAAGTTTCTCAATAGAAGCAGCTGTTTGCAATAATTTTTCTTCATATTTAGAATCAATCAACACAAGATCAGTAACAGAAGGCATTCCAACAGTTATAGTACCAGTTTTATCAAAAAGAATATACTTTAATTTATGCGCTATCTCTAAAGAGTCTCCACCTTTTATTAAAATTCCATTTTTAGCACCTTTACCAGTTCCAACCATTATTGCAGTTGGTGTAGCTAAACCCAATGCACAAGGACAAGCAATAACTAAAACAGCTACAGCAGCAATTAATGCAAATGAAAATTCTTTTGCAAGTATAAAATACCACAAAACAAATGTTAAAATAGCTATTAATAAAACAATGGGCACAAAATAAGCAGAAATAACATCTGCAAATCTTTGGATAGGTGCCTTTTTACTTTGAGCATTTTCTATCAATTTAATTATCTGCGATAAAGTTGTATTAGCACCAACTTTCTCTGTTTTAAATTTAAAACTACCATATTTATTTATTGTAGCTCCAACAACTTTATCTCCAATTTTCTTTTCAACTGGAATACTTTCACCAGTTATCATACTTTCATCAATAGAAGAATTTCCTTCAATAATAACACCATCTACAGGAATTTTCCCTCCTGGTTTCATCAATATAATATCTCCAACTTTAACTTCATCAATTGCAATTTTAATTTCCTTTCCATTTCTTATAACAATTGCAACTTTAGGAGATAATCCCATTAATTTCCTTATAGCTTCAGAAGTTTTTCCTTTAGTAATTGCTTCTAATAATCTTCCAAAGATAACAAATGTAATTAATACAGCAGCTGCTTCAAAATATTGATCAGCTCCGGGTAAAAATAATACAGCATAAACACTATAAAAATATGCAGCACTTGTTCCCATTGCAACTAATGTATCCATATTAGCACTTTTATTTTTTAAAGCAATCCACATACCCTTATAGAATTGAGAACCAACAACAAATTGTACTGGTGTAGCTAAAATCCACAAAATATAACCTTCATAAGAAATTTTTATTCCTAACCACATAAAAACCATTCCAATTACAAAAGCAGGAACTGCAAATAGAAGACTAAAATAAAATAATCTTTTTAATTTTTTAATTTCTAATTTTCTTTTTTTTGTTTCTGTATCTAAATCTATCTCACCTTCAATCAAAGAAGCTTTATACCCTTTACTTTCTATAACTTTGATTATATCTTCTTCTTTTAATTTAGATTCATCAAAACTTACTGTGGCTTTTTCTGTAGTTAAATTAACAACAGCTTCTTTAACTCCATCCAATTTACTTAAAGCTCTTTCTACTACAGTAACACAACTTTGACAATGCATACCCATAATATCTAAATCAATTTTTTTCATCGTCCACAACCACAACCTCCTGAACCACCACCACAAGATCCACTACGTTGTTGGGGAACTGCATCTAATTCTTTTTGAATATCTTCTGCATTATTTAAATTAATATTCTTTTTAACAATAAAAGTCCCCGGAATCATACCCATCCAACAACTCCAAGGTATAACTCCTTCTTTATCTGGAGTAAACTCTATTATTTGCTCTCCTCTTTTGATATCAAAATTCAATCCTAATTTTGGAACTTGAATAGCATTATTACATCCATTAATTTCTTTTCCATTAATAATCCATTTCACAGGAACATCTTCTTTTAATACAAATTTATCGGGTTCCCATCCATATCTATTTACTTCCATTCTTATTATTTGATAACCATTCTCAATAGCTACAACATTTCCAGTAATATCTTCTTGATTTCCAGAAACAGAATTAAACAAAGTAGAAGCATCAAAACCACTTCCTGTCAAAACTAACCCCCTATTAAGCATTACTAGTCCAAGAACAATAACAATCGCTCCAGAAGCCTTCAAAATTTTATGTGTTGCTTTTTTTGATATAAAACTTGTTACAAATCCGAAACCAAGCATTACAGGCAAAGTTCCTAAAGCAAACACAAACAAAAGTTTAGCTCCTTCAATCATACTTCCAGTACCTGCAGCCATTATGTATATAGCTTGCAACGGACCACATGCAATCATTAATCCATTTAACAAACCAATTATCAAAGGATTGCTATGTTTTCTAGTTTCCTTACCTACAAATTTACTTACAAATTCAGGTGTTTTTATCCTTATCTTCCTCAACCATGGAAATACATTAAGCATATTTAACCCAAATATAATTAAAAATAATCCTGCAATAACTCCAGCAACACCTCTCATTAAAGGTGTAAAAATAATTATAGATCCTAATAAACCAAAAGCGGCACCTATAACAGTATATGAAATTGTCTTTCCAAGGCCATACATAAAATGAGATTTATGTGCTTTAGTTCCTTCTTGAGCATGTTTTGTAGTATAACTAACAACAAAACCACCGCACATACTTACACAATGAAATCCTGTTAATAAACCAACTATAAATAACAGACCATAACTCATATTCTGACTAATTTCAGGAAGGGCAATACCATCTGCCAATCTAAAAATAAAATAGCCTATAACTAAAATACCAATGATACCAAATATAATCCCAATAGATTTTACATTAATATTATAACAATTTGATTTTTTATCTTCAATTAAAGAACAATCATAGCCTTTTCCTTCAATAACTTTAAAAATTTCTACAATATTTACTTTATCAGGATCAAATGAAACCTCACAAATTTCTGTTGCATAATCAACTTTAGTATTTTTTACACCATCAATACCATTAACAGCTTTTTCTATTAGTGTTTCACAACTTATACAATGCATACCTTTTGCTTTGAATTTTACTTCATTCAATTTCATAACCCTCTAATTTTATAATTTTAATAATGTCTTCCTTACTTATCTTATTTTCATCAAAATCAACAGAAATAATTCCAGATTTATATGAAGCTTCTACTTTATCTACTCCAGCTTCCATTAAACTATCTTTTACAAGAATTTCACAACTTGTACAATGCATACCTTTTGTTTTAATTTCTATCTTAACCATCCTAATTAAAAGTATAAAACTCTTTATACATATATAACTTAGTTCTAAAACTGACATACAAAAAACAGTTAAAACTTAAGAATTCTAACACCTAACCGTTTACAACTAGATTTTAGACTCAATCATTAATTTCACCAGAAGTACTTATAATTTTTTTAATGATAGGTATTTTCTTTCCACTTTTTTCAAGAGCTTCTTCAACAGCAGCATACAAACCATAACAACAAGGAACTTCCATTATTGCAACAGTCACACTTTTTACATCATTTATTTTAAATATTTCAGTTAATTTTTCTTGATAAGCTTCAATATCATCTAATTTAGGACACCCAATTACTAATGATTTTCCATCTAATAATTTTGAATGAAAATTTGCATTTGCAAAAGGCACACAATCTGCTGAAACTAATAAATGTGAATTTTCAAAAAATTGTGCTTGTAGTGGTAATAAATTTAATTGAACTGGCCATTGTCTTAAAGCCGAGTTTTGTTCAGAATTTTCAGAAGCTTTTTTATCAACATTAACTTCTCTCATCTCAGTACCCGGACAACCACATGGCAGATTCTCTTCCACACTTTCAAATTCTGGAATTTCAATATCTTTCTCTTTTAAAAATTCAATTGCTTCATCTAAGTATTTAGTTTGATTATGATCTTTAAGATGTTTTAAATGTGCTTTTATTGTATTTTCTCCAGCCTTAACAATATTCACCATTACTTTCTTCTCATCATATTCCTCTGCTTCTCTTTCTTCTATTGTAATCGCTCCTTCAGGACAATGTCCTATACAAGCTCCTAATCCATCACAGAATAAATCGCTTATTAATCTCACTTTACCATCTATTATTTGCAAAGCCCCTTCAGGGCAATTAGGAATACATAAACCACATCCATTACACTTTTCTTCATTAATTTTTATTATTTTTCTTTTTACCATCTTAGTATCTTTTTTATACTTAGTATC
>NZBH01000044.1 GCA_002687815.1 archaeon
AGATGTAATATTAGAGATAGATGTTTTATTAAATCCCGCAGAAGAATTTGCCAAGTTTAGGCTACCATCATTTCGAAAAGAGGGGGTTGTAAGAAGCGGCTTGTTATAGACGCTTAAAATACTATTTTTAATATGCTTTTGTTGTATATCGCTTGAAACAATATTTGTTGATGCTGTCGTATCAAATATAAGGTTAGGGCTTATTGACAACGATGAGCCTTTTGTGTTCTTTGCTCCTAAGTATGCATACTTTATTTCATCTGTAGTTTCTACTGGGAAATCATTGACATCTAGTAATGAATAATCATCTGATTCTAAGATTGCACCATCAAGATAATTCCACCTGCTATTATTAAAATTCCAATATGCTGTTGGCATAAAATGTGAACTATAGGAGTCACCGACATTATCACCATTTAAAAAGTTAACATATCTAGTTGCTATAAGATTATCTGTAAAACCGCTTTTATTAGTTGTAGGCGATTCATAATTAAATGTTAACTTTGTATTTAACAGCATAAGATCCGCTTCACTGTTAAAATCTAAAAGTATTTTGATTTGTTTTTGGTTTCCTAGACTATAATTTTCTTTAATATCATTATCTATAGTTGAATTGTAAAAGCTGTAATCATCATCACCAGCTGAAGGTATTTCAAAGCTAGAATAGTTTTCAGAAAAAGGTGTATATAGTTCTTGAAATCGCTCTTGTTTTAAAATGTGACCATCAATGTCATTGGTTATTTTCCCTACATGTCTTTCGTATAGCGGATGATCAACAGCAAGACTACTTGATATTCCTCTTTTGTTAACAAAATCATTATTGAAGTCATTAGGTGTATCAAAAATTAATGTATTTTTCAGCGCGTATTTAGATCTATAGTTTAAATCAGTCTCAGCGATCGTGTCTTTAGATATTAAGTCTGGATTTGTTGTTATATAAAAGCCAATCTCACTACCACCATCAGTATCAGTTAAGTTAACCAGCGGAAATCCTATGTTGGAATTAACATTAATTGAGCTACTATTATTACTAAATTCTAAAATATTTGTATCGTCAAACGGGTCGTTGAAGTCTTGTAGCTCTTTGCCAGTTGTTATAATTGTGCTTGGCAAAGTACCCATTTCGGAGTTTTGATCAATAATTTTCTTGACTTTGTTTGTGCTTAGTATACCTGACTTAATTACAGCATCGTCTATAGCTTTATGTGAATAAAGATTATTAATATTGTTTTTTATGCTATAATACCAAAAATCAATATCTTCAGTTATGTACTTTTTTCTTATTTTTGCCATTAATCTTGTGCTCCTATAAAAGCAACTGAATCTGGTCCTGATCCTTGGGAGTTATCACTATCATGACCGTGTGAAGGAAACATGCTGCCTATATTATAATCGTTTTGCGTAGAAAGATTATCATTAGTTGAACTAGCGGGCACTATATTTCTATCTATAAACGGTGGAAGTGTATGAGAGTCTTCTGAATAGAATATTACTTTATTGGTCATTCTAGGTATTAAACTTGATGTGCTAGAACTTGTATCAAAAACAGTTACAGCTTGACCATTTATAATCTTTGTTGTGTAAGCAAACGATCGTTGCAATAAAGTATCATCACCTGTTACTAAATCTTCGTACTCTTCATCTGAGTAGCTCTCTATCTTATACTTTTGATCTGAGCTTGCGTCTTTTGTCAATTCTGTCAGCGTAATGCTATTAGAAAAACCTAATGATCTTCCTCTAGCATCGATGCCGTTCTTTATTAGCTCACACTTAATACCTTTTATAGACTTCTCAAATAATAGCGTACCATCTATTTCTTCTAAAGTGCCGAAAACGCTTATATTAGAATTTAGTGAAGACAAAGAATAATGATTAAAGTATCTAGGATACTTAATTTCTGTTGGCATACTAAAAAAGCTTTCAACGTTTTCAATATTATTTATGTCTTCAAAGGGCAATTGATCAATCTTTTCAAATAATTCATTTGGATTTTTTGTACCATACGTTTTTACTAATTTCATAGGATTGAGGCTGATTTCTAGATCTTTCCCTTTATAACTATTACTGTCATTGAATGCTTTAGGTAACTTTTCTGTATCTTTAAGATATATTGTGCTGTTTATTATATTATTGCTGCAATATGTTGAATTTAAACCAATAAATAAGTTGATATTGATAGTATTCCTAGAAAAGTAATTATATTTCTGCTGTATTTTGTTTTTATCATTGTCATAAAAGTTAGTGCTCTTAAAGTCGCTTAATTTAGTATTGTCTAATTGACGATGAATATAAAAAATATTGCTATTGTCAAAAAAAACTGTATTTTCGTCAAGTGCTATAGGATTATCAGCGTCATACATATTTTACTCTTTGCTTAATGTTCTATTAAGATTATAATCTAGATTTCTTCTAGAAACTGGGATATCCCGAGAAAAGTTATAAACGTTTTCTGGATTCATTATAGTAGAAGTACTATTCTTGTTTTTATACTCATACTTATGTCTCTCAAGAATATGAGACTCATAAACATAATTAAAACCTTCAAATCTAACCTTGCTAGGAACGATATCGTATAGAATAGAAGACATTATATTATCAAAATATTTAAAAATATTACCTATCGAAGAGTAATTTATAAAGTTACTTTCGCTGTATTTACTAAAATAGTCTTCTCTTAACTTCTCAATTTCGTTATAAGAATAATCAAATACACTCTGACTACTTGATATTTTTGACGTAAATAAATTAATATCAGAAATCATCTTTGATATGTCACTATTGATTATTTTAACTATTGACATATCAATTGAAACTCTAGAAACCTCATCGTACTTAAAGTCTATTGGCATATTATTTGAAGGAAATTGATTTTTATTGTTCGCCAAAAGACTGTTGCCTTCGCTTTTATAACTTATTACATTTACTCGATTAAACCCAATCGGTTCATCAATTTTTGGATTTTGAATCTTGCACAACAAACTTTCATATTTAAAAATCTTGTCATTGCTTGTATCTCTTGTCATAACTTTGCATGTATTTAGATCCTCATATGCATCATTGAGTTCGTATATATTATTAGAGACGTCTTTAAGTTTAACTTCATTTATACTGTTTATAGTTGTAAATGTTTTATTATTAACGACAAAGTCAAAAATAATATTATTTAATAAATTATTATTATCTGTACCTGTATTTTCTATGTCTTTTAAGTGAGCATTGATTTCATTTCTAGACAAAGCTTTATCCCATGCTCTTATTTTATAAACTTGACCTTGAAAAGTTGTGTCTTTATCAGTAGCTATAAGCGCTGATAGGTAGTTGTTGCTAATGTAATTAGTGTTCCCTATCATCAAATCGACAGTATTTTTATAAAATGACAAATTATTATCATTCGAAGCTATTGTGTTTAAATCTTTTAAGACATTACCTTGCGCATCTTTTACAACAATTTCGCTAGTAGTTAAGCTTGCACTTTGAATATCTTTTATTTCAATTTGCTTGCCAACGTCATCAATAAAAGCGCTATATGTGATTGTATTTTTATCTAAATCAACGCTTTGTGTTAAACAGAGATATTTTGGCATATTGTAAACATCAACATTTAAAATATCTAGTTCTATATTATAGCTAGAGTTATTTTTAATTGGTTGAATGTTTATTGTTATTTTACCTAAGTTGCTGCCTACATTGCTATGTTTATTATAATATGCTATTAAAGTGGGCGCGTTATCTGTGTCTACTCTAAACAGACATTGTTTGCTATTATATCCATTCAAGTCATTCAAGACGTCAATCTCTTTAATTGCTTCATTGAACTTGAAAAAGTACTCTAATGACCAGTTTAAAGAAAAACCGGAAGCATAAGACTCAGTAATATTATTTTTTCTTAAAGTTTGTGTTTTTATACTTTCTATTTTAACTAAAGATTTATTATTGGAAAAGTCATTTATCAATAAATCATCATATGCGGGTGTAACTAGTAATTCATTTGTATTACCAAAGTCTATAGTATCTTTTTTTAACTCTAACATTTCGTAATTATTGTTTTTGCTTATATCATTAAATGAAGCGTACTCTTTGATGTTTATAAACTTAGAGAAATCAATACCAAAAGCCCCGAATGTTGACTTAATACTCCTTGTCGTACCTTTTGATTTTAAAAAGTCTTGTGTATTAATCAAGAATCTTTGCCATAGTAGATTTTGTATCTTTCTAATGCTAAGACTAGATACTATATCTTCGTATGTTAAGTTATTATTATTAAGCTTTTCTTTTGTTGCAAAAGGCAAAAGTTCTTTAAACTTTATTCCATACATTTTGCACAAAATAGGTATTTGCATGCCAATTATTTTATTGTTATTGATTGCGTTATAATCAACGTTTAGCAAGTTAGTAATAGAAGAGATGTATGCTTTGAGCTGATCAAAAAATCTAGCCCAAATCAAAACAATATTAACTAACTCATTATTCGCTGGCATAGCAGCTGAAAGTGTTGCGGGCGTGCCAATTGTTGAGCCGTCTTCTTTAATCAAAGAAGATGGAACAGTATAATCGTTTTCATTTGAAAATATTGGTAAATTATTAAATTCAGCTGCATTTAAAAAGTAATGTTTTGGCATTAAGTTGAAAATCAGATTAGGATTTTCATTATCATATTTCTTTGCTTGCTCAATAAGCTTTCTTCTAAGCTCAACAATGCTAGAATAACCAGCATTTAAAACAGGGGAGCTAACTAGCTTTTCATTCTTAACAGGTGTATCTTGATTAATTTTAACACTTGAAGTATCTGTAAATATTTGTATATTATTGTTTGCTACGTTATAAAGCAGTCCATGAAGCTTATTGCCTGAATAGTCAATTGCTAAACAACAATTATTATATTCTCCGGCAGGCTCATTCATTTTCAAATAAAGCTTAAGACCTTTTTGACTAAAAATACTTTTATTCATTTCTTTTTTTACAGTATTTTTGCTTCTTATCTTATGGAAGAATCTAAACTCATCTATACTGCCATGAAAGCTATTAAAACTTACTTGATTTTCTTCAATTGTCAAGGTTAATGTCTGGTCAACTGCACCTCCGCTTACGAAAAATATTCCTCCTAGAACAAAGGGTATATCTTTATCTTTGAATTTTTCATCAAAAGAAGTACTTCTTACTTTTCTATCACTTTCTGTGATTTTGCTTTTATCGATTATATTACCATTAATCATAAAGCCTATTTTTTTAAAGCCGCTGGCCGCATTTACGCTTATTGCAACGTTTTGCCAAGTATCATTAGTTATCAAGCATTTGCTTTTTGTATAATTCCCATCAATAAAAAGCAAAAAGTTAATATAACAATCATCATTTGTTAATCCAGAAGTCAAATAACAAATAAAGCCATTTTGATCATCAGCATCATTTAAAAACTTATTGAAAACTACTTGATTATTTACAAAATTTGTTTTGTCAACTTTGAGCCAGAAGTCAAATGAAAATTTTTGTGATTGTGGATTTAATAGTCCTATTTTCTTCGTAGCTGAGTCTTTTAAAAGCTTTCCTTGCTCATCGTAAACAACTAGCTTTTGATCTCCTGTAAATTTTGTGTATCCTAATGATTTTGGATAAACATTTTTTAAAATATGTGATGTGTAACCATCAGTTTTGTTGTTGTACTTGATGTTTTCCAATTCATCAGCATCATACGGTATTTTGCTAATTCTATCAAAAGAGTACGATACTTTATTAACAGCTGAGTCAAAAAATACATGTTCATTGAACTTTCTATAATCAATATTTTCTAGCTGTTGCGTTGTAAAAAATCCATTATAGTCATCTATTCGTTTTAATAGAATAGAAAGATCATCTTTGCTTAATGACTCTGGGTCAATAATGTTAAGACTTTTTAAAATGTCTTGCAGATCTTCTGAACTCTGCTTATTTATGTTGTATTGACTATTAAAAGCAGAGAATAAGTTGCTACTATTTTGTGGATTGCTAACTAATGCCATTACGCTATCCTAACTGAATATTTGTTGCTAAAAATAAATTTATCAACATTTGTAATTGGATCTTTGTACTTAAACTTAAAATTCACTCTTAGGTTTTTAAATAACTTAGGCACAAATAGATTAAACTTATATTTTTCTCCGTCATAAAACATCTTTGTAGCAGGTGTATCGTAATCAATAAGAATATTTCCACTTTCTACATCGTACAATTGATAGTATACATCACCTAAGTTTTCACTAGGCAACTCATAAGGAACTTTAACTGCATCAAATTCTTTTTTAGTATCAACAAAATATACTTCAACTGAGTTTGTACCATCATTTGCAAATAAATCATTCTCTGTTATTCTTATTGATGTAATAAGGTTTTCATACCTAGTCTCGTTAGAAGTCTCTGCTGTCTTAAATTCTACTGGCTCTGTTAATATAACATGCTCAATTACTTTAAGATTAGTAATATCAATTTCATAAGCTGTACC
>NZBH01000045.1 GCA_002687815.1 archaeon
AACAAGAAGTTCTATCAAAAAAATATTCTGGCTGGGCTGATCCTAGGACCTGGTCGCTACAATCATTAGAAAAACGTGGCTTTAAACCAAAATCAATAAGAAATTTTATTCTGAATTTTGGATTAACACAAACAGAAATTACTGCTCCTATCGATATATTATATTCTGAAAATAAAAAATTGATAGAAAAAACAAGTGACAGGTATTCTTTTATTGAAGAGCCTAAAAAAGTTACAATAAAAGATTCTCCTCAAAAAATTGCTAAATTACCTTTACATCCTGATTATCCGAAAAGGGGTAACAGAAAAATAAGAACTTCAGATAAATTTTATGTTGGAGATAAAATAAAAAGAAATCAAACATATAGATTTATGCATTTATTTAATTTTAAAAATCATAAATTTATTTCAGAAAAACACGATCCAGAATTAGAAGCAACTTTAATTCATTGGTTGCCTTTTAAGGGAAATATTAATGTTGAAGTTATTATGGAAGATGGAAGTAAGTTAAGAGGTATTGGAGAACCAACCTTAAATCATGTAAAAATTAATCAAGAGATTCAATTTGAAAGAAGATTCTTTGCTAGATTGGATAAAAAAGAGAAGAATAAATTAATATTTTATTATACTCACCATTAAACAAAAGCTTTTTAAATGGAATTTTACTATTTTTATCTTATTCAATGAGTGTTAATTAACACGAGGAGGAATTTTAAAAATGGCAGATGTTTCAAAAGAAGTAATAGAAAAAGCATATGAAGCTATCGAGGTAGCAAGAACTTCAGGAAAGATTAAGAAAGGAACAAATGAAGTAACAAAAGCAATAGAAAGAGGAGTAGCAAAATTAGTAGTTATTGCAAAAGATGTTAATCCACCTGAAATTACAATGCATATGCGTCCTTTATGTGAAGAAAAAAAGATTCCATTAATAGAAGTACCAAGCAAAACAGAATTAGGAACTGCAGCTGGACTTCCAGTAGGAACTTCAACAGTAGCTATCACAGAAGAAGGAAAATCTAAAGAAATAATTAGAGAAATTTCACAAAAATTATAAGATGGGAAGAGATTTTCAGAAAAAGGATTTTCAAAATAAACCAAAGAGAAAGCCAGATTCAGGTAGAGCTCTTCATGCAGTACCAGCAGTAATTGAAGAATTAATAGGAAGAACTGGATCAAGAGGAGAAATTACACAAGTAAGATGTAAGATTCAAGCAGGTCCTGATTCTGGAAAAATTTTAAGAAGAAATGTTAAAGGCACTGTTAAAAAAAATGATATTTTGATGTTAAGAGAAACTGAAATAGAAGCCAGAAGATTAACTCAAGGTAGAAAAAATGGTTAAATGCTCATTCTGTAACAAACACATTGAAGAAGGAACTGGAACTTTATTTATTCATAAAAATGGTAAAAAAAGTTATTTTTGTTCTACTAAATGTGAAAAAAATATGCTTAAATTAAATAGAAAACCAAGTAAATTTAAATGGGCATCAAATTAAGTGGTAAAAAGAAACCATATTTCTTTCTTTTTTAGCTTCGTACAAAGCAACATCAGCTTCCTTAAGTAATTGATCAGCTGTTTTTATAGAACTTCCATCATGCCATGTTGCTCCTTGACTAATAGTTGTTTTTTCAAAACCTTCTTTTAAATTTTCTGAAGAAGCTTCCATAATCATATCTTCAACATTTTTTCTAACTCTTTCTGTAACTCTTTTTGCTCCTTTTAAATCTGTTCTGGGTAAAATTAAAGTAAATTCTTCTCCACCATATCTTGCAAGAATATCTTCACTTTTAGTTCCTGCTTTAATTGCACTGGTAATTTGTTTTAAAGCAATATCCCCTTGACCATGTCCATAAGTATCATTATAATTTTTAAAATGATCTACATCAAGCATATCAATACATAAAGGAATCTCTTGTTTTGCTAAAGCTTCTAATCTTTCATATAATACTCTTCTATTATAAACTCCAGTTAATGGATCGGTTACAATAAATGCGTAGCCTGGATCCAATATTTCTTTAACTTGAGTTTTACTCATACCATTTTCAACTAATTTTTCAAAAGAATCATGGTACCACTCTTCTGGAGTCTTATGTTCTTCCATATCTCTCATTTTATTAATTTAGTTTCAATTTAGTTTCTAATCCGTCTGATTGAACCTTTTCAGATTCATCACCCATTTGATTATAATAAAGTTGGCAATCTTCACAGTATTCATTCTTACACTCATCATTAGTATAATCATAACTTGTACAATCTTTATTTGACATTTTTATTACTCCCGTATAATAGTTAAAATATTATTATATAAAAATAAAGGAGAATTTATGATTTATAAAACTTACTATAAGAAAAATAAAACAATATTTTTACAACAAGAAATATAAACTTTTCTATGTTAATTAAATAAAATGTCAGAAAAAATTTCAGTAATACCTTTAAAGGGAAGGTTGGAAGAATTTTCAAAATATATCCCAGAATTAAGTTATATTCACGGTGATTTAGTTGATGATATTGGGAACTATTTGGCAAATAACTTAGAAGATAGTTATACTCCTAGGGATTTTGGTGCAGCTTTAGTGGTACTAATTAATGGTTTAGAAGAAGGAGTTCAAAATCGTAATATAAAACAAAGTCTATTAGGGCTACCCCCAGCTACTTATGAAGCATTAGTAGATTTAATACCTGAAATTACCGAATCTCTTTGTTCTTCATTATTGGAATATGAAAGTTTTGTTAAAGATGTAAAAGATTTTCACGAAGAACTTCTAGAAAGAGAAGCAAAATCGTTGTAATCGAAACCTTTATAAATATTAAAATTTAACCCCATATTGAATTCTTATGAATGAATTGCTTATAGGAGAGGTTATATATGGAAGAAAAATTAATTAAAACTGGTACTACCACTATTGGAATTGTTTGTAAAGATGGAATTGTTTTAGCTGCTGATAAAAGAGCTAGTGCGGGCTATCTTATAGCAAATAGAAAACAGGAAAAAATACAAAAGATAAGTGATGAAATGGCGATTACACAAGCTGGCCTAGTTTCAGATGCACAATTATTAACAAAGGTAATAAAAGCACAATTAAGTTTAGAAGAATTAAAAAGGAAAAAAAAGCCTAGTGTTAAAGAAGCTGCAAATTTATTGGCTGGATTATTATATCAAAATATAAGACAAATGAGTATGGTTCCTGGAATTGTTGGGTTTTTATTAGGTGGGGTTGATAGAACAGGATTTTATTTATATGATCTTGGTGTAGATGGAAGTGCTACCTTTTTAGAAGATTTTGGTTCAACAGGTTCAGGTAGTGTTGTAGCTTATGGTGTACTAGAAACATTATTTAAAAAAGATATGACTGTTAATGACGGAATAAAACTAGCTGCTAAGGCAATAAATGCTTCTATCAAAAGAGATATGCCAACTGGTGATGGATTAGATGTTTTTACTATTACTAGAAGGGGTGTAAATAAAGTATTAACAAAGGAAATTGATATCAAATTGAGTAATTCTTAATGAAATCCATTATAACTAATTTTATAGAAAAATAAAATGACAGATATTTTAGAAGAAGCATTAAAGTATTTTCCTGAAGGCGTGGAAATTACTAACAAATGTTTTGAAGGTGCAAACATTGTAGTTTATACAAAAGATAGAGAATTCTTCTTAAACAATAATGGCGCCATAAGAAAGGTAGTCGAAGCTCTAAAAAAAAGAATAGAATTAAGAATGGATCCTTCAAAAATAATGGATCTTGAAAAAGCAGAAGAAATAATTAAGAGTATATTACCAGAAGAAGCAAAAACTTCTGAAATAATCTTTGATTCTCAACGTTCTAGGGTAATAATGGAAGTAGAAAAACCAGGATTAGCTATTGGAAAAGGTGGAGAAATTCTAAAAGAAATTAAAAGAAAAACATTATGGACACCTTTAATTAAAAGAACTCCTGCTATTGAATCTAAAATTATTAAGACAATAAGGCATGTTCTTTATGAAAATAATGATTATAGAAAGAAATTCTTAAATGATGTTGGAAAAAGAATTTATGGTGGTTGGACTAAAGAAAAAAGAAGTGAATGGGTAAGACTGACTTTTTTAGGAGGAGGAAGACAAGTAGGAAGATCTTGCTTGTTACTTCAAACTCAAGAATCAAAAGTAATGTTAGATTGTGGTGTTAACATAGCTGCACAAGGACAAGATGCTTTTCCTTATTTAGATGTTCCAGAATTTAATATTGAAGAATTAGATGCTGTTATTTGTTCTCATGCTCACTTAGATCATTCTGGTTTGATACCCTATCTATATAAAATGGGTTATCGTGGTCCAACTTATTTTACAGCTCCAACAAGAGATATTGCATCTTTGTTAGCTTTAGATTACATAAGTGTTTCTTATAAGGAAGCAAAAAAAGGATTATATACTTCAACTGATATTAAAGAAATGGTTAAACATACTATTTGCTTAGATTATAATGAAGTTACTGATATTACCCCAGATATAAGGGTAACATTATATAATTCTGGACATACACTGGGTTCTGCTCAAGTTCATTTACATATTGGAAATGGTTTACATAACTTACTTTATACCGGAGATATGAAATTTGATAGAACAAAATTATTAGAAACAGCAACAACTAAGTTTCCAAGATTAGAAACTGTAGTAATTGAATCTACTTATGGTTCAAAAGAAGATATATTACCATCAAGAAGAAAATCTGAACAAGAAGTTATTGATTTAATAAATAAAACAACTAAAAGAGGTGGAAAAGTATTAATTCCTGTTTTAGGAGTTGGTAGAGCACAAGAAGTAATGTTAATTTTAGAAGATGCTATTAAAAATGGTTTAATAAATAAAGTACCAGTATTCTTAGATGGTATGTTGTGGGATGTTACTGCAATTCATACAGCTTATCCTGATTTTTTGAATAAAAATATTAAAAAAGCTATTTTCCATAAAGACCAAGACCCATTTTTATCAGATATTTTTAAAAGAGTAGGAAGTCAAAAAGAGAGAGATGAAGTTATAACAGAATCTGGACCATGTGTTATTTTGGCTACATCTGGAATGATGCAAGGTGGAGCTTCTGTTTCTTATTTCAAAGAATTAGCAGATAATGCTAAAAATTCTTTAATGTTTGTTTGTTATCAAGCCAATGGTTCTTTAGGTAATAGAATTCAAAGTGGAGAAAAAGAAATTATGACTGGTAATGGTGACAAAAATCCAGATGTTATTAAAGTAGAAATGGAAATAATTAATATTGTTGGATTAACTGGACATTCTGGTAGAAATCAATTAATTAGTTTTATCTATCAACTTGAGCCCAAACCAAAAAGAGTTATTGTAAACCACGGTGAAAGTTCTAAATGTTTAGAATTAGCTTCAACATTACATAAATTAAACAAAATAGAAACTAATGCTCCAAAGAACTTAGAAACCATTAGAATAAAATAAATTCTCTAGTTAAAAGAAAAACATTTATATACTATTAAATAGTTATTATTATCATTACAAAGGGGTGAAGTGAGATGAAAATGGCAGAATATGAATGTGAAAAATGTGGAGCAATTTATACTAGCGAAAGCAATAGAATCCCTTCTGAAATGAGTTGTACTTGTGAAAATAGGAATTTTAAGCTTATAGAGAAGGAATTAAATTAATTAGTAAAATAACTCCGTAACCCAAAAAACAACCAACACTTAAAAAAGGCATAGCAGGATAAAATCTATCTTTCTTTCCAATCATTAATAAAAATAATAATGACATACTTACACAAACAGGTATTATTAAAGCTTTAATAAAACCAAAATTTTTTAAAATTACACCAGCAAATAATAATGGAAATCCTATATCTCCTCCGCCAAGTACTGCTTTTGATTTTTTATCATAAGGTATTAAGAATCCAATAAATAATTTTAATTTTGTTTGAAATTTTGCTAATTTTACCATATGTTTTGTTTTCCAAACAGCAATAGCATCATAAATAGAAATTAATATTAATAAAATAGATATAGAAAATAAATTCATTATTGGAACAAATACTGCAGCTAGTCCACCATAAATAAATAACTCTGTAAAATTATGGATAATAACATTTGGTTTAAATATTTTTAATGCTGCTAAAATTATTGCAATTACTAATGCTATTTTCTCACCAAAAATTACTGTAAATGATATTAATAATGTAAAACAAACTCCTAAGAAAAACCAAATTTTCCACAAAACAAAAGCCTTTAATCTTGTTAGTACAAATGCAAGTGCCGTTGCTATAATTATGATTATAAAGATTTGAATAAAAGATGTTTTCTCATTTAATTGTGGTCTTTCTAAATTAAAAGGAAGATTTTTTACAAGATATTTATTGGTTACAAATAAACCAATTACTTGTGCGCATAAAAATAAGGCAAGCAAAATCAACACGATCTGTACATTATGCTTCATAACATAACTAAAATTTTTCTTTTCTTTTTAAGTCTTTTGAAAATTAATACTCACTTCTTAGTAAAACGTTAAAATTAAAAAGGAGTTCAGATTATAAATACACAATGAAAGATTTTGTTGTAAGAGTAAAAGGGGTGAATAAAAAATTTGGTAATAATGTAATTCTAAAAAATATTAATTTAAATGTTAAAAAAGGAGAATTACTTTGCATTGTTGGAACAAATGGTTCTGGAAAAACAACTTTACTGAAATCAATTATAGGGTTTGTAGAGCCAGAAGATGGTGAAATATTTTATAATTCTAAAAATATTAAAAGTATTGAGAAAAAAGTAAAAAGTGATTTTGGTTTTGCTACACAAGAAAATGCTTTTTATCCAAAATTAACTGTTGAAGAAAATATGAATTATTTTGGAAATCTATATGGGTTAAAAAAAGATGTTCTTAAAGTTAATATTGAAAAATTACTAAAACTTGTTGATCTTTATACTGCAAAAGATGTTCTGGCAGAAAATTTATCAATGGGTATGGAAAGAAGACTTGATATTGCTTGTTCTCTAATTCATAATCCAAAAATTTTAATTTTAGATGAGCCAACAGAAGATTTGGATGTTACCTTAAGAAAATCTATATTAATTTTAATCAAAGCTATTAACAAAAGGGGTACAACAGTTGTTATGACTTCTCATTTGTTATCAGAAATTGAAGATGTTTTTGATAGAATTGCAATTTTAAATAATAAAACCATTGCAAAAACTGGTACACTAAAAGAATTTAGAAAAACTACTAGAAAAAAATCCCTTAATGATATATTTGAGGTTTTAACAAAACATGCTTAAAATATTTAATATTATACATAAGAATTTCAAATTACTAATCAGATCTAAGACTTCTGCTTTGATAGTTGTTTTTGGTCCATTATTGGTTATGCTATTAATCGGAGCTGCTTTTAACACTTCTAAAATGTATGATATTAAAATAGGATCATATTCGGATGCTTACAATGAATTATCAGAAGAATTAATAACTCAACTTTCGGGAGATCAATTTGTTGTTATAAAAACAGAATCAAGAGAAGCTTGTGTTGAAGGTGTTAAAAGTTCTGAATTTCAAGTTTGTATGGTTATTCCAGCTAATTTGCAGGTAGAAGAAGAATCTGGAGGAGATATTATATTCTATGTTGATTATTCGAGAGTTAATCTTGTTTGGATAGTTATTGAGAGTTTATCAAAACAAGTTTCTACAAAAACATCTGAAATAAGTACACAATTAACACAAAAATTATTAGATATTGTAAGTAAAACTGAAACAGAATTTGTTGCTAAAAGAGATTTAATTTATGATCTAACTAATAAAAATAATGAAGTTGTTTCTGGATTAAATGATTTGCAAAAAGAATTATCTTATTTTAATACTTCTTTAGGTTCTGGTGGAATATATGATTTTGAAAATGCTACTGCAAAAATAAGGGCAACAAATTTGACTGAATCTGAATTAAATTATGTTCTTGATATATTGGGAACTGCTGAAAGTCAAATTTCACTTAAGATAAGGACAATAGAAGGTCTTAAACAAAACATAGATACAAAAAAAACATCTATATCTAGTATACTTAGTGAAACAGAATCGAATATTGGTGCTATAGGTAAGGGTGCAGATGAAATAGCAAAACAAATGCATGGATTAAATATCAAAAGTGCTGAAAAAATTGTTAGTCCAATAAAAACCGTAATTGAGCCAATAGATACACAAGGAACAACCCATTTGAGTTATATGTTTCCAACATTACTTGTTTTAATTATTATGTTTGTTAGTATTGTATTATCTGCAGCATTAGTTATTAGAGAAAAAACATCTAATGCATTCTTTAGAAATTTCATAACTCCAACTAATGATTTATTGTTTATAATTGGAAATTTCTTAACAAATCTCTTAATTGTAGCAACACAAATAGTTATAATTTTAATTGTAGCTTTAATTTTATTTAAGGGAGCGATAATCGTAAATCTACACCTTACCATATTAGCATTGTTATTAATCTCAACTGTCTTTATTTTATTGGGAATGTTGATAGGTTATATATTCAAATCAGAAGAAACAGCTACTTTAGGAGCAATTTCAATTGCTAGCATATTTTTATTCTTTTCAAATACTATTCTGCCAATAGAATCTCTTCCAGGTTATATAAGAAAATTAGCTAATTTTAATCCATTTATTATTGGTGAATGGATTATTAGGAAATTAGTATTGTTCCAAAGTGGTATTGCTGATTTATCAAAACAAATTTTAATTTTACTTGCATACATTGCGGTATTAAGTGCATTTATCTGGGTTAGTAGAGAAATGGCAAAAGAATCTCATAGGATAAAAAAACATCATATTACCCTTAGTAAATTCCCTATTGATAAAATTATGGATCATATTAAAATTAGAAAAGGTGATCTTAAAAAAACACCAAGACATTTAAGAACATTTATTTTTAGAAAAGAATCATTGTTAAAACATTTTGGTAAAAATAAAAAGCCCTAATTCTGAATTAGAATATAGATCGGGATTTTTCATTAACCAATTTAAACGTTCATAAACAGTCATTTTATTATCTCTCATTTCCATCATTGCTAATGTATTCTCTAAACGGTTTTCTTCAGAAATATCTATTAAATCACAACTAGTGCAATGCCTTAAAAATTTTATATCTGTGCTATCATAAAAACGCCTTCCGTTTGTTACAAATTTTTCAATTAAATTTTGATAGTCTGAATGAATCATGTACCTATTAAATAGAAAAGCATATTTAAATTTTATTGTTTGAATTGGGCAATTGAACTTAATGTCCAATTGATTTCAAGTATCTATCGATTTCTACATATCCTTCATTTGGTTTAGAGATACTTTCTGGAAAATGCTTTGCAATAAAGGGATCCTTGCCAAATTTGTTTTCAAAATAACCCCCCCAACCATGTTCTGCAATTAATACATAATCACCGTCAGTTCTTGCTCTAAACATGAAATCTTCATGTATAGGAATTATTTGAATTCCTTCATCGCCCTGTATTTTTTCCTTAGTTGCTCCATCACGATAAGTAAATCGTTGAAACAGACTCAAAGTTGGAAAAGCTCCAACAATATAAGTTTGTTTTTTGTCTTCAAAAACAAGTGTGATTTCAGAACCAACCAAATCATCTATACATACAGGTGATGTAGATTTGATCAACTTTTTTCTTTTTATTTTCTTAAAAATATTCATATTCTTGAAATTATCTGTATATTAATAAATCTTTATTATGCTGATGGAATATTATTTTAGTATTTAAACTTAACTTCTATCTATTTGACTATTATATAAAACAAGAAAATTATTTATATTAGATTAATCTTTTATAGCTATTATGAATATAATTGATCCTTGGAAATCTGTTGAAGTAAAAGATTATGGAAAACTTATGAAAGAGTTTGGTATAAGTCCAATTAAAGATTTATACAAAAAATTACCAATAAAACATCATTATTTTTCAAGGGGAATAATTTTTGGTCATAAGGATTTTTCTAAAATATTAGAAGCAATAAAAGACAAAAAACCATTTGTAATGATGACTGGTTTAATGCCTTCTGGTAAATTTCATTTGGGACATAAAGTTGTAGCTGATATTATAATTTATTTACAAAAACTTGGAGCAGAATGTTATGTTGCAGTGGCAGACATAGAAGCAACTTTAACAAGAGATGTAAAACGAGAAGAAGCTAGAAAAGTAGCTTTAGATCAATATTTGTTAAATTATATTGCTCTTGGTTTAAAAAGTAAAAAAACTAAATTTTATTTTCAAAGCAATGGTTCTACGGAATATAATAATTTAAGCAAATATGTATCTAAAAAAACAACTTTTAATGAATTTAAATCTGTGTATGGTAATTTAAATCCAGAAAAAATAATTTCAGCATTTACACAAGTAGCAGATATCTTACATCCACAATTAAAAGAAAATGGTGGTCCAAAACCAGTAATAGTTCCTGTTGGTGTGGATCAATTACCCCATATAAATTTAACAAGAGATATTGCTTCAAGAATGAAATCAGAATATAATTTTGTTTTACCTTCATCTATTTTTAATAAAATGCTTCCAGGTTTACAAGGCGGAAAAATGTCTTCTTCAAGACCAGAATCATATATAGCTTTAACGGATTCTCCAAAAACTGTTGAAATGAAAATAAAGAAATATGCATTTTCTGGTGGACAGCCAACTACAAAAGAGCATAAAGAAAAAGGTGGAAATCCAGATGTAGACATTTCTTATCAATACCTTACATTCCTTGAAGAAAGTGATAAAAAATTAAAAAAGATTTATGATGATTATAAAAGCGGGAAATTATTAACAAGTGAACTTAAACAAATTACAATTGATAAAATAAATTCTTTCTTAAAAAAACATCAAGATAATAGAAAAAAAGCAAAGAAAAAAGTAAATAAGTTTATTTTTAAAAACTAGATCTCTTATTCTAATAGTAAATATTGTAAAATATATGAAAAATTGATTGCTTTTTACTACCTTCTTATAGTTATAATCGATAGGTTTATAAATCTTATTTTATAGCCCTATTTCATGATTGTTCAACCAAATTTTTTAAAAAAAATAAGATCCATATTTGAATTAAATGAATATGAAGTAAAAATATGGACCGCTTTATTATCAAAAGGTGTTGCTACAACCGGAGAATTAAGTGAAATCGGTAGTGTACCAAGGTCCAGAGCTTATGATGTTCTTGAAAGTTTAGAGAAGAAAGGTTTTGTTGTTATGAAGTTGGGAAAACCAATAAAATACATAGCAGTTGAACCAAAAGAAGTAATTAAAAGATTAAAAAATAAAATCAATAAAAATTCAGAAGATCAAATTCAAAGAATCCATGATATGGAAGGTACAAATACATTCAAAGATATAAATTTGTTATATAAAAATGGAATAAACCATATTGATATGAATGAATTATCTGCCCATATAAAAGGAAGAAATAATTTATATGAGCATATAAGTTCTATGCTTAAAAATGCAAAAGATACTGTGATAATATCTACAACATCAGATGGTTTGAAAAGAAAATACGATTTTTTAAAAAATAAACTTGATAAATTAAATAAAAAAGGTGTTAAAATAAGGATATTTGCACCACTTAAAAAAAATTCAAAAGAAATTGTGGATAAATTTTCTGAATTTGCTACTGTTAAAAATATGAACAAAACAAATGCAAGATTTGTTATTGTTGATGGAAAAGAATTACTTTTTATGACAAATGATGGCAATGTTCAAGAAGATTATGATAATGGCATATGGGTAAATAGCTCATTTTTTGCCCAATCATTAGAAAAAATGTTTAATATGGGAGCTAAATAAAATGAATAAAAGAACAATAATATATTCACGTGATAAAAGAATACAAGATAAACTAGGAGAGATGGTTGAAGATTATTTTGTTGATGATTTTGCAGATATTTCTTATAATATGGAAATACAAAAATTTTCAGATATTTCAGAATCTGTTAAAGAACATTGTGAAATTGGTTTAGGTGGGGAAATTCTTATTATTTTTGATAAAAATCCAGCTCCATCTTATGGTAGAGATAAGATATTTTCGGATATTTTGAAAAGTCAATATGAAATGACTCAAAATCTATGTACCCACAGTAATATTCCTTTTCTTATTTATGAAGGTGAAATAGAAAATGGAAAAGGTTATGGGCTGAAAACCAAATTGGACAGATTAAAACCAGATATTGAAGTAAGAATCAAAAATTTAGGTGCTCTTTAATTACTGATATTGTGGTAAGTAACTATTAAATAATCTCTCTGTGGTAAGTAACTTATTAACATATATTTGTGGTAATTAAGAAAGATTTATATATAAGTGGTAATTAACTATTCTATGCCTTATGTTAAAAAATTAAAGATAAAAGGTAAAGAATACTGGTATATGTTCCATACAGTTAGGGATGGTAGCAAATTCCGTAAAATTTCTAAATATTTGGGCAAAATCCTACCCGAAAATATAGAGCAAATTAAAGAAAATTTCTTAAAAGAGATAAAAAAACCAAAAATTGAGGATAAAATTGATAATACAACAAAATTAATAGAATCATTAACCCCATTAGAAAGAAAAGTTCTGCCAGTATTAAAAGAAAATAAAGAATTAAATGAAATAATAGAAAAAACTGGGTTACAAGAAGTAGAAGTTATGCGTGCATTGCAATGGTTAGAGAATAAAAACATCATTAATGTAAAAAAAGACTTACAAGAAGTTATTTCTTTGGATAATAATGGTAAAAAATACTTAAAAGAAGGACTTCCAGAAAGAAAATTTCTTCAAAGCCTTACTTCTGAGCTAAGTTTGGGAGAAATAAAAAATAAAGCAAATTTAAATGATGATGAATTAACAATTTCACTTGGTCAACTTAAGAAAAAAGCTGCAATAACTTTTGTTGATAAAAAAGTAAAGATAACAGAACAAGGAAAAAAACTTTTGAAAAAAGAATCTCTTGAAGAGCAATTTCTAAAAAAACTTCCATTAGATGTTTCTAAATTAGAACCAGAAGAAAAATTTGCATATGAATCATTAAAGAAAAGAAAAAGAATAATTAAAACAAATTTAATTAAGATAAGAACTGTTAAGTTAGAAAAATTAGGAGAAGAATTATCTTCTAAAAACTTGAAAACTGAGTTAGTTGAATCATTAACACCTGAAATTATTTCTAAAAATAATTGGGATAAAAAAACATTTAGAAGGTATGATATTAAAATTAATGTTCCTAAGATTTATGGTGGTAAAAGACATTTTGTTAATCAAGCATTAGATTATGCAAGAAATATTTGGTTAGAGATGGGTTTTAAAGAAATGACTGGCTCAATAGTTCAAACGTCTTTCTGGAATTTTGATGCTTTGTATACTCCGCAAGATCATTCTGTAAGAGAAATGCAAGATACTTTCTTTATTGAAAATCCTGAAAAAGGGCAATTGCCAAAAAAAGAATTAATGGATAGAATTAAAAGAATGCATGAAAATGGTGGTTCAATAGGAAGTACTGGGTGGAGATATCCTTGGAATAGTGAAGAAGCAAGAAAAAATGTAATTAGAACTCATACTACTGTTTTATCAGCTCAAACATTAGCAGAAATTAAAAAAACTGAATTACCAGTTAAGTTCTTTGGGATAGGAAAATGTTTTAGAAATGAGACTGTAGACTGGTCACATTTATTTGAATTTAATCAAACAGAGGGTATAGTTGTAGATGAGGATGCTAATCTAAGGCATTTAATTGGCTATCTTAAACAATTCTTTAAAAAAATGGGATTCCCAGAAGCAAGATTTAGGCCTGCTTATTTTCCATATACTGAACCTAGTTTAGAAATAGATGTTTATCATCCTGTGCATAAAAAATGGATTGAATTGGGTGGAGCTGGAATTTTTAGACCAGAAGTAGTTATTCCCTTACTTGGAAAAGATATTCCTGTTTTAGCATGGGGTCCTGGAATTGATAGAATTGTAATGGATTATTATAAAATTAAAGATCTAAGAATGCTCTATAAGAATGATATAAAACAATTAAGAGAAATTAAGACGTGGTGGAAATAATGCCTACTGTAAACTTAAACAAAAAAGAATTTGAAAAACTTGTTGGAAAGAAATTACCTTTAGATAAATTAAAAGATAGAATATCAATGTTAGGTACCGATCTAGAAGATATTAAAGGTAATGAAATAATTGTTGAAGTATTTCCCGATAGGCCAGATATGATATCAGAGCAAGGATTTGCAAGAGCTCTTTCTAGTTTTATTGATGCAAAAACAGGTTTAAGAGAATATAAAGTTAAAAAATCAAATGAAAAAGTAATCATTGAAAGTTCTGTTAAAGATGTAAGACCATATACTGCTTGTGCAATTGTAAAAGGAATTAAATTTGATAATGAAAAGATTATACAAGTTATCCAAATGCAGGAAAAATTACATGTTGGTTATGGGAGAAATAGAAAAAAAGTTGCTATTGGTATATATCCTTTTGAAAAAATTAAAACTCCCATTTATTATAAAGCTTTAGATCCTGAAAAAATTAAATTTAGACCTTTAGAATTCCCAAGAGAAATAAATGGAAGACAAATATTAAGTCAACATCCTGCAGGAAGAGAATATGCTCATTTATTAGAAGGAAAAAAGAAATTTCCTGTTTTTATTGATTCTGATAATAAAGTTTTATCAGTTCCACCAATAATTAATTCACATGAAACAGGAAAAATAACTGAACAAACAACAGATGTTTTCATAGAATGTTCTGGTTTTGATTTTGAAGTTTTGAATAAAGCACTAAATATTCTTGTTACTGCTTTAGCTGATATGAATGGAGAAATTTTCTCAATGGAACTAAATTATGGAAATAAAAAAATAACTACACCAGACTTAAGATCAAGTATGATTAATTTAGATTTGAAGTATACAAATAAAATTCTTGGTTTGAATCTAAAAGAAAATGAAATTAAAAAACTATTAGAAAAAATGGGTTATGATTATAAAAATAAAAAAGTTTTAGTTCCAGCTTATAGAGCAGACATTATGCATCAAATTGATATAATTGAAGATATTGCTATTGCATATGGTTATGAAAACTTTCAAGAAGAAATTCCAAATATTTCTACTATTGGTCAAGAAGATGAATTTGAAATCTTTAAAAGAAGAATTGCATATTTATTAACAGGCCTAGATTTATTAGAAGCTAGTAATTATCATTTAACTGGTGAAGAATTCTTAAATAAAAAAATGAATTTTAATTCTGATTTTATTAAAGTTAAAAAAGCTGTAAACAATGACTTTAATATTCTAAGAACATGGATAATTCCAAGTTTAATGAAAACATTAAGTGAGAACAAACATTATGATTATCCTCAAAATATTTTTGAAATTGGTGAAGTCTTTACAAAAGGAAAAACAGAAACTGGAATTAAAGAATATTGTAGATTGGGTGTAACTTTATGTGATAAAGAAGCAAATTTCACTAAAATAAAACAAATTTTAGATTATTTATTTAGAATGCTTAATTTGGAATATACAATTGAAGATACTGAACATAGTAGCTTTATTCCTGGAAGAGTTGGTAGAGTTATTGTTAAAAATCAAAAAGTTGCTTACATTGGTGAGGTTTCTCCAAAAGTAATTACAAATTGGGATTTAACCATGCCAATTGTTGCTCTTGAATTAAATTTAAGTGATTTGTTTGATACTATTTAGATTTCTATATGAATAGAAAAGCTTTAAAACCCTAATTCTGACTCAGATTAAAATGATTCAAAGAACATTAGCTTTAATAAAAACAGATGGTTTACAAAGATCTTTAGTTGGTGAAATCCTTTCTAGATTTGAAAAGGTTGGCTTAAAAATAATAGGTATGAAAATGATTCAAGCTAATAAAGACCTTGCAACAAAGCATTATTGTGATATTAAAGAAAAACATGGTGAAAGAGTTTTTGAAAGTCTTATTAATTATCTTACTGGATCTCCCGTTATAGCTATCTGCTTTGAAGGAGTAGATTCTATTAATGTTGTTAGAAAAATGGTTGGTAGCACATACCCAAATGAAGCATTGCCAGGAACAATAAGGGGGGATTTTGCTCATATTTCTAAACATTATGCTAACGGTAATAAAGTAAAAGTAAGCAATTTAGTTCATGCCTCTGCTAGTTTAGAAGAAGCAAAAAGTGAAGTTGATTTATGGTTTTCTAATGAAGAATTACATGAATATAAGATTACAAGTGAAGTTCATTTAAGATAATTTTTTGTTTTTTGTAATTTAATATTTATTCGTTTACCATTTAACTTAATTATCTCACCTGGGATTCCAACCACAGTACAATTATCTGGAATATCCTTCATAATAACAGTAGTGCCAGCACCAATCTTTACATTATTCCCAATGGTTATAGGTCCAAGTAAAATTGACCCTGTTCCAATTAATACATTATTTCCAATAGTTGGATGTCTCTTATGCTTATGTTTCCCGGTACTCCCTAATGTGACATTATGAAAGATGGCACAATCATCTCCAATCTCTGCTGTTTCTCCTATAACAACGCCTGTACCATGATCAATAAAAAAACTCTTTCCTATATTAGCACCAGGATGAATTTCAACACTAGTAAGAAATCTATTAATAGTTGAAATAAATCTTGGCAAAATTGGTATTTTTAATTTATATAAAAAATGAGTAAACCTACTTATTATAATTGCATGTAATGGAGTGTGACAAAGTAAAACTTCTAAATAGTTTTTAGCTGCCGGATCATTCTTTTTAACTGCTTTTATATCTCGAATTATTGTTCTAAACATATGATTAGAATCTAAATACAACCTTTTTAAAATTTATTATTTTATTATTTTTTATTTTAATACCTTCTTTTTTTAATAATTTTATTTTATTTTCTGTTCCTGAAGCAAATCCACCTATTTTTCCATTTGAATTGATAACACGATGACAAGGCACTATTGGAGCATAAGGATTTTTATGTAAAGCATGACCAACAGCTTGATAAGCCTTTGAATTTAATGCTTTTGCAATCTCACCATATGTAGAAATTTTACCTTTAGGAATTCTTTTTGTTATGTTATAAACTTGCTCTGTAAATTTAGTATTCATCATCAAAAATAAAGATTTCATGGATATCTGTTTTTAATACTCTTGCTATATTGTAAGCCAATTGCAAAGAAGGATTATATTTGCCTTTTTCAAGAAATACTATTGTTTCTCTTCTTACACCCACTTCTTTTGCTAAATTTTCTTGGGTTAGGTTGAATTTAGCCCTAAATTCTTTAATTTTTGTTTCCATTGTTACTTATTTTTAACTTTATATTATAAATAGGTAACTTATATTTAAACTTTTTTAAATTATACCCACTTAATGCCTTTAAATTTATGTTTTGTAGCTACTAAGATCATATCAATAAGCCACCATACACCTAAACCGCCAAAAGTGAATAATTTTAATAATCCAGTACCTACTTTTCCCATAATAAATCTATCAACACCTATAGAACCAAAAATAATGGACATAACTAAGGTTACAACCCAATTTACTTCTTTTACCATATAGATTTTAAACTATTTATTCTTTAAATGTTTTTCTAAAACAATCAACATAAACTTTAAATAAGTAAGAATATCATTTTAATCAATGAAAGAAACAATCTTTAAAGCTTTAAAAAAAAGATTTCCAAAAAAAGCAAAAGAATTTTTAGTAGACCTAGAAACTCTTGCTTTATTCTTAAATTCTCCTGTAAGAGATAGGTGGATGAAATTCTCAAAATTAAATTCTAGTGAGATTAGAAAAATAAACAAAATAGTTAATCATTATGCTGAATTAAAAGTCAAAGAAGAAAATAAGAAAAAACCTAAAACAAGAAAACAAATAATTAAAATAGAAAATTTATGTTTAATAAAAATATTTCTTGGTAAATTTATTAAAATTAAAGAAAATGATAAAACTAAAGCATTAAAAATTATTAAAAAACTATTAAAAATAAAATATCCTGAATCAGCTATTCTTGATACTTTTGAATTATCAAAATTAAGTGTTTTAACAGGAGCAAATGAAAAAACAAGAAATTTTTCTACAGATCTTTTAGTTTTCTATCCAAATAAAAATAAAATAATAGGTATTGCAGTTCTTTTAAAAAATGGAATACGATCTTGAGTTAAATAAAGTAATTAAAGAAATTAAAAAAACTAAAGCTAAGCTAGTTTGTGTTCAATTACCAAATGGCTTAAAACCACAAGCTACTGAAATTGCTAAAATTTTAGAAGAAAAAACTAAAGCTAAGATTGTAATATGGGCAGATACTTGTTTTGGTGCTTGTGATTATCCTTTAGAACTAGAAAAATATAATTTTGATTTATTAGTTCAATTTGGCCATACTAAGTTTAGTAAATAATCTATTTCTTATTAATCTGTATTATCCAAATTGCTAAACCTAGATATTTTGTATCTGATTTTTCATCTTTATCCAAAGACTCTAAATATTTTTCAATTAATTTTTTATCTTTTTTAGTTTTATTCAAAGTTTCTTGTACAGATTTTTTAGTTCTATCATAATCTTTTTTCCAAAGTTTATCTTTATAATCAATAAATTTAATTATTTTATCTCCATAGAATGTATAGCCTTTATTTGTTGATTCTAAAGTTTCATAATCTTCATATTTTTTATTTTTTTTATAGAGATAAGCATCTGCTATTAGGATTAATCCATTTGATTTTATACAGTTTCTTAAACTTTTGATAGTATTTTTAGAAGTTTTCCAAATATGTGGTGGAGCAATCCATAAAAGTAGATTACAAATATTTTTCTTTTTTGTAATATCTCGAATATCTCCTGCCTTAAATGTACATAAATTGTTAACATCATTCTTTTTTGCTAGTTTATTAGCAGATTCAACATATTCTTTAATAATATCATATCCAATAACTTTTACATTATATTTTTTAGCTAGAGATACTGAGACTCCTCCTTTACCACAAGGTATGTCTAAGATTGTTTGATTTTCTTTAAGATCCAATTCTTGAAAGATACTTGGAATTTGTTTAACCCAAGGATTAAATGAATCCATTTTTTCAGAAAGTTTAGGAAGAATTTTTAGCATCTCAACTTCAATGCCCATAATCTTTTTTACATCTTCAATGTTTTCTTTTTTAGTAAGCATTGTTGTATTAAAGAATAATTATTTTAATTTCTTAATTATGTTTTCAATAAAATCTTTATATTTAACTTCTATTGCTAATAATCCTACTGGATTTGGAATTTTAATACCCTTTTTAACTTCTTTCAAATGATTCTTCAACAGAAATACTAATACATCTTTCTCTTTTTTAATTAATCTCATAAATATTATAATTCTAATTCATTTAAATAATTTATTAAAAAAAGAAAAAAATTACCTTATGTAATAAATAAGGTTTATATTGGCTGTGACTCTTACATCTGATGGCATTACCATTGCAGCTTCTTCAACAGCAGCTACACCAACTGTTTTTTCCATTGTATAGATATAAGGTCTAGCAAAGTAATTACTTTCTGAAACAGTCTTTATTCTTCCTAATCTAGCATCTAAACTTTGAGCAATGGTTTCTGCTTTTTCTTTTGCGTTTTTAGTTGCTTCTGCTAATACTTGTCTCTTGTACATTTGTTCTTTTTCTTCACTTAAACCAAATTGTATGTTATTAATTTGATTTGCTCCATTCTTAACTGCAACATCTACAATAAAACCAACTTCATTTAATTCAGTTGTTTTAACTTTTAATGTTTGCATTGCTCTCCAGCCTACAACTCTAGAATTACCGTTTTCCCATTTTCTTTCTTCATTTAGCATTAAATTTTCTGTTTGAATATCACTTTCTGGAATGCCTCTGTTCTTCAACCCGTTTATAATATCATTTATTACTTTATTTGCTTCGGATTGAGCAGCTTCTGCAGAAACAAACTTAACTATTGAAACACCTACCCAAACTTCTGCTTCATCGGGATCTACTGTAATCTCAGAATTTCCTTGTACGTTAATTGTATTACCTTCCATACAGCCAGTTATTACTATTAAAGCAATAATCAAAAAAGTCAAAATTATTTTTGTTTTCATTATTAAATTTTAGATTTATTCTTTTATAATATTTTCTATAAAAATAAAATAGAAATAAATTTTACTTCTTTGGATCGAATGCATACGGGATATCAAAACTATAGTGACATATAACCCCATGACCCTCAATTTTATAAACGTCTGGGTGAGATGCTTTGCATCTTTGTCCATGCCCACCAACGTTGTGTGGACAATCATCAACACTACTTGAAATCGTATTGCTTCCTGGACGTTTATGTATTTCAACTTTAACATCTAAGGGGGAATCTAGAACTTCATTTCCATATTCATCTCGACCCTTGCATTCAACCGGGTAAGTTTGTGTTACATATTGATCTATTGCCATAATTTTGATGTATGAATAAAATTTTTAAAGGTTTCTTAATACGCCGGGACTGGGATTTGAACCCAGATATCCTTTCGGAAACAAGCTTTCCAGGCTTGCGCAGTACCAGATTGTGCCATCCCGGCATATATTAAAAACTAGCAATTTTGATTTATAAATCTTATTATTAAAAAAAGAAGTATAACATACCAGATATCATTAACATACATCCAAGATCGGCTATAGCTGTTGTAATTGGAGTTAAAAAATTATCTGGATCTTTTCTCTTTTTAAGAAGATGGAATCCTACTATTACAGAAATAAAAATAAGTATAATACATAAAACTACTGCCATTAAAACAGAAGAGAATAAAATTTTCAAAAATACATTTAAATCAAAAGGAAAACCTTTCAAAAAAGCAATAACATTTGCTAAAATTGCAATATAAGTTGTACAAACTAATGCTATAATAAAAATACTGCTAATAAGTCTTCTCATCTCTATTGATTTAAAAATATTTTTTTTAACTTTTCCCATGTAAAGTAAAGTAGTAAACCTAGAAGAAAAAATAATACCAAAATTACCAACTAAATTATTTAAAGCTGGAAATAATATTAAAAATGGAAGTATTGTAACTAATTTTTGATTTAAAGATTCTAAACCAATTCCACCAAAAGAGCTTAAAATAGAAGCAAATATTAAAACTTTTACACTTTCCCTTATTATTTTTATAATTAATTTCATACTACTACTGTAATTGCAAGTAAAATTGCAAGTATACACACTACATCTCCTATTGTTGTTATATATGGACCCATGATATTATCTGGGTCGTGACCTTTTTTGTATAACCATAAACTTGTTTTAATTGTTAATGGAAGTAATATAATATTAGAAAGAACTGCTGCAAATACAGAAATATAAATTATTTCTATAAATTGTATTTTAAAAAATATCAAAGTTGCTACATATGCTAAACTACCTAAAACTAGAGAAACAAAAATAACCAATAAAAAAGAAGCAAAAATATTCCTTAAAATTGTCTTATTATTAAATTTTGCATTTGCACTTAATGTTCCTAAATGTAAAGCAGATCCAATTCTTGCTGCTAAAGATCCAGAAATATTTCCTCGCATTTCTAAAAGTCCTGGCAAGAGAATAAATAGTCCTGGAATTAATAATAATTTATCTTTAAAAATAGCTAAACTTAAACCTGCTAACAAACCACCAGTTACAGCAATAAGCTCACCAGAAAGAATCTCTAAAAAATCTTTTCTCATATTTTTTTTATCTTTCCATTAGCTACATCTTTCAATATTTTTTCTGCTTCAACATTTCCTACAGCAACCAATAGATCTTTATTCATTAATCTGGTGTCGTCATTAACCTCAAATACCCATTTCTTCTTTCTATTTATAGCTAATATTCTTGCTTTTGTATATACTTCAACTCTAGAACCACCAATAGTTCTTCCAACTAAAGGAGATTTTCCAACAATTGTCTCTGTTAAAACTCTTTTATCAGATTCTTTTAAGATATCTTTAATAATAGATGGAAGTCTTTCAGATTCAACTAAATTAGAAATTTGTACTGCTGAATTTGATATATTTCTTATAAAACCAGTTATGTTTAATATGGTAATTCTTTCTCCACCAGATTCCCTTACCTTAAACAACATCTTTAAAGTATCTTCTTCTAATTGTTGTACCTCTTTATCCATCCTATTAACTTCTGCTGATATTTTTCTATCATGAAGAAATAATGCAGAGTAAGCAAGATCAGTCATAACCTCACTCATATCCTTCATTCGCAGAATATTTTCTTTTATATTCGACAATTTTACCACCCTCTTTTTATTTATTGAATTAAAATTATGATATTAATAAAACAAATTTAATTATAAATTTTTCTATATTATAACAATATTTAAATATTTTTTAAACACATATATTCCTATGGAAAATTACAAAACGGAGTATTTTTCATTAGATGAACAAATTCGTGCTGAGGGTTTTGAATTGTTAGAAGTTATCTCAAATAGAGATTTTGTTCAGGTAATACTAAAATATATTAAAGATTTTAATTCTGGAAATTTTAGACTTATTCCAAGATATTTAGCACATAAGGATAAGAATTCAGAAAGTTTTAGAGATTCTCATAATCTTTATGTAAAAAAAGGTTTAGATATAATAGAAAAAACAAAAATTAAAGACGGCTTGTCTGAAATGTTAGAATCAGTAACTTAAAATTAATCTAAAAGCTCAATTTCAATATTAACGCCTTCTGGAATAGGAACTCTCATTATTAATCTTAAAGCTCTTTCATCAACACCAAGATCAATTAATCTTTTGTGGATTCTCATTTCAAATCTATCAAAAGAAGCTTTTCCATCACCACATGGACTCTTTCTAGTTGTAATTTTTAATTTTTTAGTTGGTAAAGGTATTGGGCCTTTCATCTTTACTTTTGTCTTCTCAACAATATCACCAATACTTTTAGAAATCTGATTAATCTTATCTATATCAGTACTTGCTAAATTTATTCTTGCTCTTGGCATTTTAAAAAATAAGAATTATACTCTTTTTAAAGGTTACTAAAAGAAAAAAGAAATTATTCTTTCTTAACCAAATCAATACACATACCAGCAGCAACAGTTGTTCCTGCATCCCTTATAGCAAATCTTGCCATGTGTGGAATTTCAGATTGTTTTTCTATTACTAATGGTTTTGTTGGTTTAACTGTAACTATTGCAGCATCTCCACTCTTTATGAAGTCTGGATTTTCTTCTTTAACTTCACCAGTTGCTGGGTCTAATTTCTTTTCTATTTTAATAAATTGACATGCAACTTGTGATGTGTGTATGTGGAATACTGGAGTGTAACCAGCAGTAAGTACTGTTGGGTGATTTAATACAATAATTTGTGCAGTAAATTCAGATGCAACTGTTGGAGGATTATCAACATGCCCTAAAACATCTCCCCTAGCTATATCTTTCTTACCAATACCTCTTACGTTAAATCCAATATTATCTCCTGGTTCTGCTTGCTGTAATTGTTCATGGTGCATTTCTATTGTTTTAACTTCTCCTTCTACACCCTTACCTTCTCTACCAGGTACAACAACTACTTTATCTCCAAGTTTCATTACTCCAGTTTCAACTCTTCCAACTGGAACAACACCGATTCCGGTAATGTTGTAAACATCTTGAATTGGTAATCTTAATGGTAAATTTGTTGGTTTTTCAGGTTCTTTTAGTTGATCTAATTGTTCAACTAATGTTGGACCAGTGTACCAAGACATATTTTCAGATTTCTTAACTACATTATCCCCATTAATTGAACTAATTGGGATAAATGGAGTATCTTCAACTTTATATTGAACTGATTTAAGCAAAGTTTCAACTTCTTTTTTAAGAGCATCAAACTTA
>NZBH01000046.1 GCA_002687815.1 archaeon
ACACCTTCTAATTGTAATAAACCAGAATGCATTATTACTGGATGAGTCCAATTAAAAATATTCCAAATATATTTTTCCATTTCAGATTCTATCATTAATTCTTTTCCCCTTATAATATGAGTAATTTCTAATAAATGATCATCTATTGCCCAAGAAAATTCTAATAATGGCCATACTGTATATTTATTTTTTACTTTTGGATGTTCTCTTTCAGAAATTCTAAATAAAATTCTATCTCTAAAAGCAGGGTTTTTATCTTGCATACCTGTCTTAATTCTTAGAACATATTCCCCTTCTTTTGATTCAAACATTAATTCCCACAATTTTAAAGTTTCTTCTACTGTTTGATGCCTACAAGGACATTCAACACCTTTTCTTCTATTTTCTCTTATTTTATTTTGTGGACAAGAACAAACATAAGCATAAGCTTTGTCAATTAATTTTTTTGCATAATCATAATAAATTTCTAATCTATCAGATTTGTAAATTATTTTATCATACTTTACTTCAAGCCAATCTAAACCTTTAGGAATTAAATCATATGCTTCTTCTGTTATGGATTTTTCTTTTGATCCAATAGTATCATCAATAACCAATAATAATTTTCCTTTATATTTTCTAACATATTCATCATTTAAGATAGCTGGACGAGCATTTCCTATATGTAATGGACCAGATGGAAAAGGAGCTATTCTCATTACAACTTTACCTTTAGTATATTGTAGGTTTGGAAGAGTTTTTCCACCAGATTTATTTTTTTTATGCTTAATATGATACTTTGAAAATCGTTTTTTCTGCTCTTCTCTATTTAATGAATTTACTTCTTGAACAACTTTTTTAACTTCTTGAATAACTGTTTTTGTATCCTTAGATAATTTTTTATTTTCTGAGAATATTTTTCCAATTACAGCACCAGGATTTGCCTTTCCACCGTATTTTACAGCATTTTCTAAAGCATATTTAAGAATTATATCTTTAAGCATATTTATCATAAATAAGGCTTTTATTTAAAATTTGTTGTTAAATGTAAAAACAAGAAAATTTTTAAATCGATAATTACCAGCAGATAATAAATGTTAACCGATAAATTAAAAGAAAATATTGCAAGAGTAGATATTTTATCAGATTTTGATGAAGTAATGATAAAAGGACAAAGCGCATATAAGGAAGTCCTTACGTATTTTTGGAGTTTACCTATTGTTGATAATATAAAATTTATAGAAAGAGCAAAAGAAAAATATTTTGAATATATAGAAACAGGTGATGTTCGTGCTTTTTATGAATTACTTTCTGGGTGTCAAGTAAAAGTTTTAGACAGAGTTGCTAATAAATTAAAGAAAAATAAGAGATGGCATAATTTAGTCGGGAATACAAAAGTTGGAATTGTTAGTAGGAATAATCGTAGAATTATTTTAAAATATTTAAAGTTAAACTCTATTGATGCAGAAATAATTGCTGCTAATGAACCGGAAATTCTAGGAGATATTTATACTGGAAATGTTGATATAATAGTAAATAATGATAAATTAGTTGATTTTGTAAAAGAGAAAGACTATATTTGTGGGGATGAAGAAAAAGAAATATTAGAAGGTTTTGGGATTGATTCAATTAAATTAGACAAAGGCATATATATTTGTAGTAACCAAAAAGATTTTAAAGAAAATTACTATATTATGCAATCAGATGGAAAATTTAAGAATTTTGAATAAAAAAGATATTAAAAAAATTCTAATTAAATTAAAGGAGCAATTTAAGGCTGAAGTAGATTTAGATTATGTTTTTTTAAAAAATAAAGACTATAAAATTTTTCTAATTAGTAAAGATGTTGCTAAAATTGATTTATCTGAATTAAGGGTTGACAGAGTTGGATTATATTTTTGTAAAATAGAAAAGAACGGAATAAGATTATCTATAGAGGGAAGCCAATTAATTGGGGATAAAGCTAAGAAGAATGTAATTAAGCTAAACAAAGAACAAATGAAAGAGTGGTTAGCTGGAGAAAATATTAGCATTAAAGGAAATTTTGATGAATTTGTTATTATAAAATATGAAGATGATTTCTTGGGCAGTGGAAGATGTTCTAATAATACTGTTTATAATTATGTTCCAAAAAGTAGAAGATTAAAAGTTGTTTAATTACAAAAATTTATAAACAATCTTTTATTTATAGAAGCTATGGAAGTTAAACTTTCAAAAAAAGATGAAGATAAAGTTAAGAATATTTCTGATGAATTTCTAAAGAAAATTAAAGTTAGAAATGCTAAAGCAATTGTTGGTGGTTCAGGAGCAAAAGGAACTTGGTTGTCAGAAACTAAAGAAATAGATATTTTTGTTAAATTCAATTACAGCCATAAAGATAAAGATTTATCAAAATTATTAGAAAGAGAACTTAAGAAAAAATTTAAAAGAATAACTAGAATTCATGGTTCAAGAGATTATTTTAGAATAAATTACAGGGGTTTTAATTTTGAAGTTATCCCAATATTAAATATTTCTAATGTAAAACAAGCAAAGAACATCACCGATATATCCCCATTTCATGTTAAATGGGTTAAAAATAATATTAAAGGATTGGCTAATGAAATAAGATTGGCTAAATTATTTTGTAAAGCTAATAAATTATATGGGGCAGAATCATATATTAGAGGATTTTCTGGTTATGCTCTTGAAATCTTAGTAATTCATTACGGTTCTTTTAAGAATTTAGTGAGAAAAGCAAGTAAATGGAAGGTTAAGCAAGTAATTGACCCTAAAAAATATCATAAAGATGCATTAAAAGAATTAAATATTGCAAAAATTCAAGCACCATTAATCTTAATTGATCCAGTACAAGCAGAAAGAAATGTAACTGCTGCCTTAAGTTTAGAAAAATTTGATAAATTTAAAGAATTAAGTAAGAAATATTTAAAGAACTTTTCTGATAAGTTTTTTGAAATAGTAGAATTTGATGTTAAAAAATTAAAAGGTAACTTAGTTTTATTAAAAATTACACCTTTAAGAGGAAAAAGAGATGTTGTTGGTGCTAAATTATTGAAATGTTTCAATTTCATTAAAAAGAACTTAGAAGAATTTAAGGTTGTTAAAAGTGATTGGGAATGGGATAAAGAAGCAATCTTTTGGTTTATCCTAAGAGAAAAAAAATTATCTAAATATAAAAAACACTATGGTCCTTTATTTGAACAAAAAAAGCATTTGAAGGCTTTTAAAAATAAGTGGAAGAAATATAGTATTAAGAAAGAAGGAATAAAAACTTATGTTATGCTACCAAGAGAACATAAAGAATTAAAAGATTTTGTAAAAAACTTAATTAAGGGTGAGGATATTAAAAAAAGAGTTAAAACAATTAAATTAGAAAAATGAGAAAAATATTAATTTTAATTTTAGGATTGATTTTAATTAGTGGTTGTATTGAAAATCAACCAGAAGAAGAATTTTGTGGTTCTTCTGGTTATGAATCTTGTAATATTAATTCTGATTGTAGAACTGGTGGTTGTTCAAATCAACTTTGTAGAAGTAAATCTGGAGATCCAATAGTGTCAATTTGTGATTATAAGGACTGTTATGATGCTAATAAATATAATCTAGACTGTAGTTGTGTTGATAGTAAATGTCAATGGGACTAAATAAATTATTTCTTAAATATTTATAAAGTTATTTTGTATTACAATAAATATTTTAAACTTATTTAAAAGAAAGTTATACAACTTACTAATTTTTTTGCTAAGACAATTAGATGTATGAAACAAATATAAAAGGGATTGAAGAAATAGTTAAAGAAAACGAAGAATGGCGTTCTGGGTGTATTAATCTCATTGCAAGCGAAAATGTTACTAGTAAAAGAGTAAGAAAAGCTATGGCTTCTGATCTTATGCATAGATATGCAGAGGGCCATCCTGGAGAGAGATATTATAGAGGAACTGGGTATATAGACCGGATTGAAACAGGTCTGAAGGAAAAAATGAAAAAGCTATTCAGCGCTGATAATGTAGATGTCAGGCCAATATGTGGAACAAATGCAAACCAAGCAATATTTGGTGTTTATACAAAGACAAGTGATATTGCTTTTGTGAATAGTACTCCGGGAGGAGGACATATTAGTCATCATAAGAGCGGGAATTTGGGTATGTTAATCACAAATATTAAAGATCTCCCTTTAACAGAAGATGGTTATCATATAGATATTGAGGATACAAAATCTCTTGTGAATAGGATCAAACCAAAAATTTTGGTCTTAGGAAAGAGTCTATTCTTATTTCCAGAACCTATAAAGGAGTTGGAGGATGTATGCAAAGAAAATAAAGTAAAAATCATATATGATGCAGCTCATGTATTAGGCTTAATTGCCGGAAAACAATTCCAGGATCCATTAAGCGAAGGAGCTGATATAATTACAGGAAGTACTCATAAAACTTTTTTTGGTACTCAAAGAGGAGTTATTCTAAGCAATGTCAATAAAAAAGAATGGTCAAAAATTGATAAAGGAGCATTTCCTGGCAGCAGCAGCAATCATCATCTTGATACTTTGGCTGGGCTTGCAATAGCAACAAATGAGATGCTTGAATTTGGAGAAGAATATGCAAAACAGACTATTGCAAACGCAAAATCATTAGCTGTCTCTTTAGATAAATATGGATTTAATGTTCAAGCAAAACAGTTTGGGTACACAATGTCGCATCAGATAGCTGTTGATGTAGCTGAACATAAAGGTGGCAATGAGGTTTCTAAGAATCTAGAGAAGAATGATATAATTATAAATATGAATCTTTTACCAGATGAGGAAGTCAATAAAGCTAAAATTCCCAAAGGAATAAGGATTGGTGTACAGGAAATGACTCGGTTTGGTATGAAAGAACCTGAAATGGAAATTATAGCAGAACTAATCAAGAAATGTATAATTGATGAGGCACATATAAAAGAAGAAGTAAATAAGTTCAGGGATAATTTTCAAAATATTGAATATTCTCATGATAATTAATTATTTTTAGATCTAATTATATTTATAAAAATTAAATTTAAAAGGTATTTTAGAAAATAGTAATTTTTTTATACAGAGTTGTTACATTTATAAAATATGACTAATTCATATTTAGAAGAAACGATTCAGAAACTTGATTGGGAAGAATTTGAATATAATTTTAATTTTAAAATAGATTCTAATTTGTGTATTGCACTTTCAAATAAATTAGATGAAAAAACTTCTTGTGCTCTAGGTTTAAGGTTAAATAATAAAATATATGCAATATTTCTTAATAGTTTTTCTATGGATAAATTAATTTTAGATTCAATCTTAGATCAAGAACATTATTTTTTTACAGCCTCTCTTGAAGACAGAGAACCTAAACCAATAAAAATATTATCTGAATTATCCCCAGAGAAAGTACAAGAGTTTAAAGATGCTTATCTTGGTTGCATTGAAGAAGTAAGAGAAAAAGATGTTAAAGAAATGGATATTTTCACTGAAAAATACAGAGGATTTCAAAAAAGGCGTGAGATTCTTAATAGGACATATATAGCAGATAGTATGGAGATAACAAATATCTTTAGGGTAGGTCTACTTCAACTTTTTTCTTTTGGAAAATATAAAAAGAGTTTACAGTTATACTTAGATTGGGTAACAGAAAAAGCTATAGCATGGTTAGTTCTTGAGCAAACTGCAAAAAATTGTGCTGATGACTTATCAAAATATGCAAAATATCATGAGCAAACAGATCATAAAGAACTTGCTAAACAAGTAAATGAAATTTCTGGATTCTATAGGAATTTAGCTTATCATGCTCATTTTGGTGGAGAAAGAACAAGAGTTTTTCAAGCCGAAGTTTTTGATATTTATTCTCTTGATTCAAGTGAGCTTAAACAGCATAACATAGAAGAAGTAAAGAAGACTATTTTAAGTAAAATAAATGCGTAAATTAATTCTCTTTTGTTTAACAAAAACCTTTTAAAACCAAAAATCAACCTCTAAAGTGGTTAAAATGAAACAAGTTAGAAGTCCAGTATGTTCACTAGTTGGGCATATTGATCATGGAAAATCAAGTATATTAGATCAACTTAGAGGGACTTCTATTATTAAAATTGAAGCTGGTGGTATTACCCAGTGTATAAGTTCAACAATCTTCCCGATTGAAATGATTAAAAAGATATGTGGTGACTTATTAAAGGCTTTAAAGCTAAAATTAACTCTTCCAGGAATACTATTTTTAGACACACCAGGACATGCTGCATTTAATAATTTAAGAAAAAGAGGCGGAAACCTAGCTGATATAGCTATTTTAGTTATTGATGTTAATGAAGGAATAAAACCTCAGACCCTAGAATGTATTGAAATATTAAAAGCATACAAGACCCCTTTTATAATTGCTTTAAACAAAATAGATTTATTACGTGGTTGGAAATCTCAAAAAAAGATTTTACTTGAAAATATTAAAACTCAATCTGAAAACATTAAAAATACATTAGACAGAAAATTGTATGAAATTGTTGGGAAATTACATGAATTAGATGTTCCCTCTGAAAGATTTGACAGAGTAGGAGATTATACAAAACAAGTAGCAATAATTCCTATATCTGCTGAGACAGGAGAAGGTCTCCCAGAACTTTTAATGGTATTAACAGGATTAGCTCAAAAATATTTAGAATCTAGTTTGAAAATAGAAGTTGAAGGCCCTGCTAAAGGAACAGTTCTTGAAGTTAATGAAACTAAAGGTATGGGAACAACTTTAGATGTTATAATTTATGATGGTACAATAAAACTTAATGATAAAATTGTTATTGGAGGCTTAGATAAAGCAATAGTTACAAAAGTAAGAGCATTATTTAGTTGTGCTCCTTTAACAGATATGAGAAAAACAAAATTTTATTCTATTGATCAAGTTCATGCTGCAAGTGGAATTAAGATTGCTGCACCAGATTTAAAAGAAGTTATTCCAGGTATGCCAATACAAGTTGCTAATAAAAATCTAGAAAAAATTAAAAAAGAAGTTCAAAAAGAAGTACATGAAGTAATTATTGAAACGGAAAAAGAAGGAATAGTAGCAAAAGCAGATTCTCTTGGTTCATTAGAAGCATTAACTAGCTTATTAAAAGAAAAGAAAATCAAAATTAAAAGAGCTTCAATTGGTCAAATCACTAAAAAAGATATAACTGAAGCATTATCAGAAAAAGATTCCTTAAATAAAGTTATTCTTGGTTTTAATATTAAGCCAGTAGAAAATAAAAATGCTAAAGTAATTTGTCATGATGTAATCTATAAAATTATAGAAGATTTTGAAAAATGGCAAGAATCTGAGAAGAAAAGATTAGAAACAGAAAGTTTAGAAAAAATAACTAAACCCTGTAAAATTGAATTCTTACCAAACTGTACATTTAGACAATCAAACCCAGCAGTAATAGGTGTTAGGATTTTAGGTGGAATATTAAAAGTTGGAACTGAGTTAATGAAAGAAAGTGGTCAAAAAATAGGGGAAGTTAGAGGTATCCAGCTAGAAAAAGAATCAATCACCGAATCTGAAAAAGGAAAAGAAGTTGCTATTTCCTTAAGAGGGGTTATCGTTGGTAGGCAAATAAATGAAAAGGATATATATTTTTCAGATTTATCAGAAGAGGAATTTATAGTATTAAAAAAACTACAAAAACATTTAAATAGGGAAGAAATTGAAATTTTAAAAGAGATAGCAAAGATTAAAAGAAAAGACAATCCAGTATGGGGAATATAAAATGGCAGAATTTAAAGCTGTAATAAATGATCCAAAAACAGGAAAAAGTTACCAGAAGGTTATAACAGACTCAAGTATACTTGGAAAAAAAATTAAAGATAAACTAATTGGAGATTCAATGGATTTAAAAGGTTATGAATTACAAGTAACTGGTGGTAGTGATTCTTCAGGATTCCCAATGAGGAAAGATTTTTATGGTTCTGGAATGAAAAGAATATTATTAACTAAAGGACCTGGTTTAAGACATAATAAAAAAGGAAGAAGAATTAGAAAAACATTAAGAGGAGACACTGTTGGTGTAAAAATAACTCAATTGAATTTAAAAATATTAAAATACGGAGATAAAAAACCAGAGGAAATATTTAAAAAAGAAGAAGTTAAAGAAGAAGAACAAAAATGAAATATAACACAAGAAGTGTGGTAATTGGAAGAAAAAAGAAAAATGGGGATTATCATCCATGTTTTATTTGTCTTTTTGATGTGAATGATCCTCACATGAAAAATAAGGTGCCAAAAAAAATATTTGAGTACAATAAGATTGATAAGGTAATTGTAGATAACTTAAAAATAAATTACTTGTTACCTGGAAATGACTTGGTAATAAACGATTTGGAACATATAGAAATTAAAAAAAGTAAAAACAATATTGTTTTGAATGGAAAGCACAAGTAAAAACTAAAGGCACTTGAATTTTAGATATTTTAGGAAGAACTGTCTATGGATAAATTTATTCAACCAGAAGTAAATATTGGATTAATTGGTCATGTAGACCATGGAAAAACAACCTTAATAGAGCGTTTATCTGGAAAATGGACAGATACTCATTCTGAAGAGCTTAAGCGAGGAATTACTATAAAATTAGGATATGCTGATGTAACTTTTTATAAATGTCCTAAATGTAAGGATGCTGAAAGCTATACTGCTCATAAAAAATGTCCTAAATGTGAAAGTACTTGTAAACCATTAAGAAAAGTAAGTTTTATTGACGCTCCAGGACATGAAACTTTAATGGCAACTATGTTAAGTGGAGCAGCAATTATGGATGGTGCATTATTGTTGGTTGCTGCAAATGAAAAATGTCCACAGCCACAAACAAAAGAACATTTAATGGCTTTATCCCTTATGGGTATTAATAATATTGTTATTGTTCAAAATAAAATAGATTTAATTGATGAAAAAACTGCTTTAGAAAATTACAAGCAAATAAAAGAATTTGTAAAAGGCACAATTGCTGAGAATGCACCAATAATCCCACTTTCTGCTCAACATAATATAAACATAAATATCTTAATAGAAGCTATTGAAGAAGTTATTAAAACTCCTCAAAGAGATTTAAGTAAAAATCCAATAATGTATATTGCTAGATCTTTTGATATTAACAAGCCAGGTTCTAAAATAGAAGATATAGTTGGTGGAGTTTTAGGTGGAGCATTAATGCAAGGAAAATTAAAAGTTAAAGATAAAATAGAACTCAAACCAGGAATAAAAATTGAAAAAGAAGGAAAGGAAAAATGGGAACCAATTTTAGCCGAAATAACCGATTTAAAAACAGGTGGAATTTCTGTTAAAGAAATAGTTCCAGGTGGTTCAATTGGTGTTTTAACAAAACTTGATCCTTCAATAGTAAAATCAAACAATTTAGTTGGAAATGTTGTTGGTCATCCAGATAAACTACCAGAAGTATTAGATAAATTAACTCTAAAATTATCCTTATTAGAAAATGTTATTGGAACTAAGGAAAATATTCCAGTAGATCCAATTAAAAAAGGTGAAATATTATTATTAAATGTTAATTCAACTGCAACTGTTGGTGTTGTAATTGGACTTAGTAAAGATGCAATAGAAGTTAGATTAAAATTACCAGTATGCGCTGAGGAGAAATCTAAAGTTGCTATTTCTAGAAGGGTTGGAACTAGATGGCGTTTAATTGGTGTTGGAACTATTGAGAAATAGTTTGTTTAACATATTGTTTTAAACAAAGAAAAATTAATAAAAGAAGATTCTATAAAACTAGAAGATGAAATTTGTTAAAAAAACATTAAAAGACATGTTAGATGAGATTGGTAATGCCGAAGTTATAAAATCAGATATAATTATTCCTTCTAGTTATTATCCTGGAGATCTTCATGAACTGATTGAAAAAGAAGATTTTAAGAG
>NZBH01000047.1 GCA_002687815.1 archaeon
GGAAATTTTCTTGATAAGAGTAAAATTGAATATACAAAATTTAGTGATGAAGATTTGGTTAAGAATGTTGCTAATTTGTTATCACAAGATGAAATAGTTGGATGGTTTCAGGGAAGAATGGAATTTGGACCAAGAGCTCTTGGTAATAGAAGTATATTAGCCAATCCAAAAAATCCTAAGATGAAGGACATTGTAAATAAAAAAGTAAAACATAGGGAAGAATTTAGACCCTTTGCTCCAGCAATATTAACTGAAAAAGCCAGTAAATATCTTACTTATGATTATGATAGTCCATTTATGACTATAAATTTTGAAACTAATTCTGATACAAGAAAAAATATTATATCTGCTACCCATATAGATGGGACAGCAAGAGTTCAAACTGTTTCTAGAGAAAGAAATAAAAAATTTTATGATTTGATAAAAGAATTTGAAAATATAACTGATGCACCAGCTTTACTCAATACATCTTTTAATGTTAAAGGTGAACCAATTGTTTGTAGTCCAGAAGATGCTTATAATTGTTTTATGAATACCGAGATAAATTATTTGGTGTTGGGAAATTATTTGATATCAAAAGATTAAATGGAAAAAAAGATAGAAAGATTATTAGATTGGGCTTGTGGAAAAAAGGTTTCTCCTATTACCATAGAACTAAATCCAACTGAGAAATGTAATTTAAAATGTAAAAGTTGTTGGCAAAGAGCAAATGATACTAAAACAAATGAACTTTCAACTGATAAACTTCTTTCTATTGTAAAAGAGGCTGCTGAACTTGGAGTTAAAGAATTTAGAATTCCTGGTTCTGGTGAACCTTTTGTTAGAAATGATATTCTTGATGTTATGAAGGAAATAAAGAAGCATAATATGTACGGTCTTTTAATAACAAATGGTACGCTTCTTACTAAGGAAATTGTAGAGGAACTTGTTAAGATTTCCTGGGATTGTATAACCTTTAGTATAGATGGTCCTGATGCTGAAACTAATGATTATTTAAGAGGAAATGGTGTGTTTGAAAAAATTATTAAGAATCTTGTGTTATTAAAGAATATAAAAAAAGATAAACCATTGATAAGATTTAATGTTGTTCTATCAAATAAAAATTATAATAAATTGCATGAGATGATCTTATTGGCACATAATTTTGGTTGTAAAGATGTTCAATTTCAAGCAATGACTGTGTGGGGGGAAGAAGGAAAGAATTTGCTATTAAATCAAAAGCAAAAAGGTGAGTTGCCAAGATATATTGAGAAGGCAAGAGAATTTTCTGAAAAATATAATATTTTTACTGATATAGAAAATTCTTTGGGAGCTGAACTTATTAATAATACAAATAAAATGGATGAAGTTATTAAAGAAAAAAGTAATGGTGAAAATAAATTTCTTTCTCTACCTTGTTTTGAACCTTTTTATAATATGATAATAAGACCAGACGGATCTGTTGGACCATGTGCTGTATTTGGAAAAGAAGAAAGTGATAATATATCTGAAAAAACTTTGAAAGAGGTTTGGTTTGGAGATGTTTTTAATAAAATGAGAGCGAGTCTGTTAGATAAACAACTCTTTTCTTTTTGTAAACAATGTTGTACTGCTGTTCATGTAGAGAATGTTAAAATAAAAAACAAGTTAGCTAATTTTTTAAAAAATGAATAAAAAAATAAAAAAAGAAAGTGTAAGAAGACTTGCGAAATGGGCTTCTGGCAGTCCACAACCACCTATTAGAATTGATCTTGAACCGTTATTTGGTTGTAATCTTGAGTGTAAATTCTGTTGGCAACGTTCACGTGAAAGAGTAGACGCATGTGATTATAGTAATCCCTTAAATGAAAATAGGATTCTGGAAATAGTAAGAGAAGCTGCTAAAATGGGTGTGTTAGAATGGCAAATAGCTGGTGGTTGGGAGCCAATGGTGAAGCCAGATTTTTGTATGCAAATAATGAATCTTATTAAAGAAAAAGAAATGTATGGTTGTTTAACAACTAATGGCACTTTATTTACAGAAAAAACAATAAAAAATCTTGTTAAGATTGGTTGGGATCAAATTTTGTTCAGTTTAGAAGGACCAACTGCAGAAATTCATGATTATTTAACTGGTTCTAAAGGTTCTTTTGAAAAAAGTGTTAATACTATGAGATTATTTAAAAAATGGAAACAGAATCTTGGAAAGAAAAAACCTGTTTATAGTTTTCATACTGTTCTTACAAATAAAAATTATGATAAAGTATCTGAAATGATAAAATGGGGTGCTGAATTAGGTTGTGAAGGGGTAATGTTTGATCCAATAATAGCATGGTCTGATGAAGGGGAAAAATTAAAATTAAATTCTAAACAAGAAGAAGAATTTAAAGAGCATGCAAAAGAAGCTTTAAGGATTTCTAAAAAATTAAAGATTCCTACAAATCTTTCTAATTTACTTGAAGTAGAACTTATTGATAGAAAAGAAGTTGAAGAAATTATAGTAAAAGATGTAAGTAAGATTGTTAAAAGCAAAAATGATGATTCTTTTCTTTCTGCTCCATGTTTTGCACCTTGGTTAAATCTTGAAATTAGAATAAGTGGTCATGTTGTTCCTTGTAGGATTTGTAATTCACATGAATATGTGAATAAAATTCATAATAAAAATTTAAGAGATATCTGGTATGGGGATTATTTTAATGGAGTTAGAGAGCGAATGTTAAATGGGAAACTGCCTTCTTATTGCACTGATTGTTCTTCTGGTGTTGTTGTTGATCTTAGAGGGGTGAGGAAAGAATTGTTAAATGTTTCTAGAAATCCTCTTTTAAAATTGAGTTTAAAAAATGGATAAAAAATTAAAAGGGATTATAGAAAAGTTTGATATTGTACAAAGATTCAACGATAACAGTCTAGAACTAGTAACACAATTTATGGGTTTTATGAATGAGTTAATCAAATTAGGTAAACCTTTTGAATATTTTTATGATGCAGCTTATCTAGATTCTACTTTAGGTACTTTTAATGATTATTTATACGCTGATGGGTGCAATGCTCCTCCAATAACAGAAGAAGATATGAGGGATTATTATGAATTTTTAAGAAAGAAGTTTAATGAGTAAAATGGATAAATATGAAAAAGAGAAAATAAAAAGATTGTTGAAATGGTCTAAAGAGATAAAGCAAGGTCCTTTTAAAATTGATATTGAGTTACATAGAAGATGTAATCTGAATTGTCTTTCTTGTTCTAGAAGAGCTGACGAAAAATATGAACATATAAATGAGTTTTCTAAAACTATTGAAATGCCATTAGAAAAATGGTTGGATATTGTAAAAGAGGCTTCTGAACTTGGAGTTAAAGAATGGCATATTGCTGGTGGTGGTGATCCTCCTTTTATACCAGAACTTTTATTTCCAGTAATGAACTTGATTAAAAAATATAATATGTTTGGAATTCTTACAACGAATGGAACTAATTTATCTTCAGAACATATAAAAAATCTTGTAGAAATTGGTTGGGATAGAATTCACTTTAGTGTTGATGGGCCTAATTCTGAAATACACGATTACTTGAGGGGAGTTCCTGGATCTTTTGAAAAAGTAATAAGTACTATTAAATTATTGAAGGAATTTAAAGGGGATAAAGAAAAACCTGTTATTAATATGAATACGGTTTTATCAATTAAAAATTATGATAAATTGCCAGACATGGTTAAATTAGCTAAAGAACTTGGTGTTGAGTATATGTTTGTTGAGCCACTGATAATTTATTCTGAATATGGTAGTAAATTAAAATTAAAAGAAGAACATAGAAAAGAATTTTCTAAATATCTAAAAAAAGCAAAAGCTCTTGCTAAAAAATATAAAATAGATTCTAATTTTTCTTCTTTTGATCAGAATTTGAATGATGAATTAATAGAAAATAGTAGTTCTATGGATGTTGTTGTTAAAGAAGACATGCAGAAATATGAAAATGATGGCTTTCTATCTACTCCTTGTTATGATCCTTTTTTTCATATGGCTATTAAGGCAGATGGTAGAGTAACATCATGTGATATTGCAACTGGTGCTGCTGAAAATATAAGAAATAAATCATTAGAAGAAGTTTGGTATGGGAGTTATTTTGAAAGTTTAAGGAAGGATTTGTTTAGGAAAAAAATACCTCAATTTTGTGCTCAATGCAATCCTAGCCATACAACACAAAGAAGAAGACTTCGTAATGATATGGTGGAAATAATGAAATGATGGAAAGTAAAATAGAAAGAATAAAGGGGTGGCTTAATGGAAAAAAAGAATCTCCTTGGAAAATGCAGGTGCAGCCGACAGATATGTGTAACTTGAAATGTAAATTCTGTTGGAGAAATTCTTATTCTAGACATGAAGAAGAACTTACTAAGGAGAAATGGGTGGATATAATCAAAGAATCTTGTGATGCTGGTATTAAAATGGTAACTATTGTAGGCGGTGGAGAGCCTTTAGTTAGACCAGAAGTAACAATGGCTATAGCTAATGAAATTAAAAAACATAATGTTGATGGTTCTATAGTGACTAATGGAACTTTGTTTACGGAAAGTATGGTTAAAGATTTAATAAAAATTGGTTGGGATGGAATTTCTTTTAGTATAAATGGTACTAAGAAAAATGATGATTTTTTGAGGGGGATGGATGGAGCATTTGATAGAAGTATTGAGTCTGTTAAACTTATTAATTATTGGAAGAAAGAGATGCAGAGTGAAAAACCAGTCTTAACTTTTCATATTGTTATAACAAAATACAATTATAATGAAATTGTAGATATGGTAAACCTAGCTAATCAGCTGGATGTAAAAATAGTTCTTTTTAAATTAGTTAATGAAGGGGAAGATGGTGGGATAAAGAAGTTTTCTGTTGAAAAAAGGCAAGTATCTATATTAAAATCTCAACTTAATAAAGCAAAAGAAATTGCTAAATTGCATGATATTGAATTAAAACAAGAATTTGATATTGAGCCAGCTACAGATAAAGACAATGAATCTTCTGATGAAGTTTTTTCTATACCTTGTGTAAAACCATTTTCAGAAATAGTTATTTTAGCTGATGGTACAGCCCATCCTTGTTGTGTAATATGTGAGAGCAAGTACAAGAATGACTTTAAAGATAAGAATTACTTGGATAATATTTCAAATAAAAGTTTTAAAGAATTGTGGGATGGAGATAAATTTAATAGTTTAAGAAGAGCAATTGTGGAAAATAAACTTCCAAAAGAATGTTCTTTTTATTGCACTAAAGATATGGTTTTTAGACAAAAATCAAAAGTTATCTATGCTAATGAATGGTAAGATGGATGAAAAGATTAAAAGATTACTACAATGGTCAATGGGAAAGAAAGCAGCACCTTATATGCTTGAGATATGGCCAACTTTTAAGTGTAATCTTAGTTGTATTTTTTGTGCTCATAATCTAGAACGTAAAACTAGAGATGTTGATTATTCTAAAGAAATAAAATTAAACAGATGGTTAGAAATCTTGGATGAAGCACATAATATGGATGTTAAATTAATTAGACTTGCTGGCGGAGGAGAGCCTATGAATGTAGATAATATTTCTTTATTTACAACTAAAGTAAAAAGTTTAGGAATGAAAGGTACTATGACAACGAATGGTACATTATTTGATGAATCTTTGATTAAAAGCCTAGTCAAATCTGGATGGGATGAAATAGAATTTAGTATTGATGGTCCAAATGCGGAAATTCATGATTATTTTAGAGGAAAAAGTTTTGATAAAATAATAGATACGTTAAAACTTTTTAATCATTATAAAAAAGAATTTGGTAATGATAAACCAGAAATATATTTTAATACTGTTTTTAATAAACTTAATTTTGAAAAAATTGATCAGATGTTGGAGTTAGCAAATAAAGTTAGTTGTAAAAAAATACTTTTACTAAATCTAAACGTTGATACTCCTGAAAGTGAAAAATTAAAACTAAGTAAAGAACAAATAAAAAATTTTAATGAGAATATTTCTTCTTTGAAAAATAAAGCTAAGGAATTAAATGTTTATTTATGTTTAAATTTAGTGAATTATTTGAGAGATGAAAAGAAAAAAGAAGATTTTATTTTGCCTAATATAAGTAAAAATTTTAGATTTTTAGAAGTTCCATGTTTTGAGCCATGGTATTCTATGCAAATCAGACATGATGGATTAATATCCCCTTGTTATGCTAGTTTTTTTAATAAGGAAAGGAAAATGCATGCAGAAAGTTTAGAGTCTATGTGGTATGGGAACCATATGAATAATATTAGGGATAATCTATTACAAAAGAAGCTTATTGGAAGTTGTTCATCTTGTATGGATAGTGTAAATCTTCATAATTCAAGTAGAATAAGAAATGAATTAGTTGATGCTTATTTGAAAATAAAACCTAATGAAGAATTTGTTTTAAACAAAATAAAAAATGCATAAAAAAGACGAAAGAATTGAAAGATTAGAAAAATGGGGACGAGGAATTCCCCAACCACCAACTACAATAGAGCTTGTACCAACTGATAAATGTAATTTTAATTGCGGAAGTTGTTGGAGACAAGGGATTTCTGAAGAAGATCTTGAAAAGAAATATAATATGGAAATAGGTGATGAACGTCTTCTTAAATTAGTTGATGAAGCACATGAAATTGGTGTTTTGGAATTTGCATTTGTTGGTGGAGGGGAACCATTGTGTAGAGATATAACTTACAGGCTAATGAAAAAAATTAGAAAGTATGGTATGGAAGGAGATCTTGTTACTAATGGCAGTCTTTTAACTGAAGAGATGATGGAAACTTTAGTGGAAGTTGGTTGGACGAGAATTAAATTTAGTATTGATGGTTCTGATGAAAAATTACAAGATGAACTTAGAGGAATTAAATGTTATAAGAATATTCTTGAAAATATTAAAACCCTTAATAGATTAAAAAAAGAAAAGAAAAAAGATTTTCCAAAAATTGGATTTAATACTGTTATCTCAAATAAAAACTATAAAGATTTACCAAATATAATTGGGCTTGCTCATGAAATTGGATGTAATGAGATATTAATTCTTCCTTTGACTATTTTTTCGGATGAAGGAAAAAAGTTAAAATTGGATCATGAACAAATGGTTGAATTTCAAGGAATTATAAAAGAATGTTTACCTAAATTAAAAAAATATAATATTTTTTCAAATCTTGAGGAATTTATGGATTTAAGATATGTTGATAAGACAAATAGTATGCATGAAGTTTTAATGGAAGAGGCAGAAAAAGTAAAAGGGGATTTTAAGACAGTACCTTGCTTTGAGCCTTGGAAACATATTACAATAATTGCTAACGGTAATATTGCTTGTTGTTTTAATGATTATGTATGGAATACTACTGTTACAATAAAAGATCGTACATTGAAAGAGTTGTGGTATGGTCCTGAATTTGAAAAGTATAGGGAACAAGTTCTTACAAGAAAATTGCCTGAAGCCTGTGCTACCTGTTGTGTCTGGAGAGTATTTGAAACTAAAGGAATACGTGAGAAATTAAACTTATAAAGATGATAAAAGATAATGGATTATTAAACTTGAAGAGTTGGATTAATAATTCTTTTTCTATGCCACACAGTTTATGTTTACTTATAACTAACAAATGTAATGCTTCTTGTTTATTCTGTGAAGGAGATAAAAATACCAATCATTCTGATGAATTGCTAGATAAAGAGTGGATGGATGTGGTTGACCAAGGAATAAAAATGGGTGTGGTTGATTGGTGTATCCCTGGAAATGGAGAACCTTTGTCAAGAATTGAATTGATTTTAAAGATTTTTAAGACTATAAAAAGTAAATCACCTGATTCATTTTGTAAAATAACTACAAATGGTTCTTTGTTTACTGAAGATGCTATTAAAGAATTTGTAGAAATTGGTGTTGATAGGATTTCTTTTAGTCTTGATTCTCCTGATGAAGAAACTCATGATTTTTTAAGAGGGAAAAAAGGTGTGTTTAAGAATGTTGTTCATGCATTGGGAAGGTTTAATCATTGGAAGAGTATATTTAAATCTGATAAATCAAAAATAAATTTTAATACTGTTCTTACATCAAAAAATTATAATCAATTAAATGAACTTGTTGATTTGGCTTCAAAATTTGGAGTTGAATTTATATCTTTAAATCCCCTTAGAGTTAGTAAATATAATATTGGTAGAATAAAGCATTCTAATTTAAGATTAAATTCAGAACAAAAAGAAGAAACTATTAAACAAATACAAGGGAATGCGGAATTAAAACTTAATGGATTTGAACAGTTAGAAATGGGTACAATTGCCAATAAGTCGGCAGAAGGATTTGATGAAAATCTACCAGAATCTTCAAACTTTAAAAATAGTTTTCTTAATAGTCCTTGTTTTGAACCTTGGTTAACAATGTCTATTAATTATAAAGGGGATGTTGGTTATTGCACTTCTTGTGGTGAATGGGAAAAAGCAGAAAATATTAAAGATAAATCCTTAGAAGATATTTGGAAAGGTGATTCTTTTAAATATGTTAGGTCTTGCATATTGCAACATAAACCGCTTGAATCATGTTTTGGTTGTGGAATAAAAATCGTTAGAAAAAATATTAAAAAAGAATTAGATGAACATTTTAAAAATGTATAGCCATAAAAGAGAATCTAAAATTGAAAGAGAAAGAATTGAACGTTTAATAAAATGGCATAAAGGTGAAAGAGCTGCTCCAATAAAAATAGATGTTGAATTACATAAGAGATGTAATCTAAAATGTTTACCTTGTTCTAGACAAGCATCGGATTTTGATTTAAACAAAGAATCCATGAAAAAAGAAATGCCTCTTGAGAAATGGCTTGAAATAATTAATGAAGCAAAAGAGCTTGGAATATTAATTTGGAATATTGAAGGGGCAAATGAACCTATGGCTGTTCCAGAATTAACTATGCCAGTAATAAAGAAAGTTAAAGAAAATGGAATGTATGGAATTATAACTACTAATGGGACTTTGTGGAATGAAGATCTTATTAAGGAATTAGTTGAAGTTAGTTGTGATAGAATTCATTTTAGTTTAGATTCTTCTAATGGAGATGTTCATGATTATTTGAGAGGTGTTCCTGGATCTTTTAATAAAACTGTAGAGAACATACGACTTTTGAATAAATGGAAGAAAAAATTGAATACAGAATCACCAATGTTAAATATAAATATAATTATAACTAAAAAAAATTATAAAGAATTACCAGAATTTGTTGAATTTTGTCATGAACTTTTAGTAGACTATATTTTTGTTGAGCCTTTGATGATATTTCATGAAAATGCAAAAGATTTGAGATTAAATGAAGAAGAAAGGAAAGAGTTGCCAAATATAATTTCTATGGCAAAAAATATTGCTGATAAATATGGAATTGATAATAATTTTGCTACTGATGATAAAAATTTGAATGAAGATTTTGTTAAAAGTGAAGATAAAAAAGAAGTTCTATTGAATGATTCTTCTGGTGATGAAAATACTCTTTTGATGGCACCTTGTTTTAAATGTTGGAACAATATGACAATAAAATATGATGGTTTATGTGGACATTGTGGTTTGATTAATGATGGCGAATATATACAAGAAAAAAGTTTGAAAGAGATTTGGTTTGGTAATGATCTTGAATCTATAAGAGAGAAAATGTTGAAAAAAGAACTTCTTGATCATTGCTCTAATTGTGTTCCTTCTGATATAACTCAAAGAAGAAGATTTAGAAAAGAACTTGAAATTAGCTTAGGTGAATAATGGATAAAATAGTAGAGAATTTACTTTATTGGGGGGAAAATAAACCTAAAGAACCTGTGCAAGTACAGTTTCATTTAACGAATTTTTGTAATTTAGATTGTTCTTTTTGTCCTACTAAGATTTTTGTTAAAGATTTAGATAAAAAAAATGAACTTTCTATTGAAGATTGGTTAAAAGTCATAGAAGATGGTAATAAATTGGGTGTTAAGGAATGGCATTTGTGCGGTGGTGGAGAGCCTTTATTCTTTTATGAAAGAGCAAAAAAAATTATGCTTAAAATTAAGGAAGATGGAAAATATGGTGATTTGATAACTAATGGAACTTTATTTAAAGAAGATTTTATCAAAGAGCTTGTTGAAGCTGAATGGGATAGAATTACTTTTAGTTTGGATGGGCCTGCTCTTGTTAATGATAAAATTCGTGGACCTGGTGTTTTTGAAAAGGTTGTTGAAAATATTAAACTATTTTCTTATTGGAAGAAAAAATTGAAAAGTGAGAATCCAAGACTTTGTATTCATGTTGTTGTATGCAATCTCAATATGAAATATATTCCTGATATGGTTAAACTTGCTAAAAAATTAAATTGTCAAGAATTAGTAATAAATGCTCTTAATTTATGGTCAGAAGATGTAAAAAAACTTAAAGTTGAGAGTAAAGAATTGAAAAAATATCTTGAAGAAGCATTAATCTTAGCAAAAAAACTTAATGTTGAAACAAATATAGCTGATTTTATTCATTTTGATTTATTTGAAAAAGCTAATAGGATGGATGAATCCTTAATTGATGAATCAAAAGATACTAAAAAATCTAATTTTCTTTCAATGCCTTGTTTTAGGCCTTGGTATTCAATGGTTATATTTCCAGATGGAAGAGTTTTACCCTGTTTTGAGTTTAGTGATGAAGGTGAAAGCTTAAGGAAGAAATCATTGAAAGAGATTTGGTTTGGAGATTATTTTAAAAAAATTAGAGAAGGAATAAAAGAAAAAAAATTAAGTTCTAGCTGCTCAAAATGTAATAGTTGGAATTTTCCCAAGGTAAAAGAAATTAGAAATGAACTTGAGAAATATTTAAATACATGAAACATTATTACTTTATCATAATATTAGGTGTATAAATGGGATTATTTGAAAAACCTTTAGTTAAACTTGCGCGATATGAAAAAGAGTTAGATTCTTGGACAAAAGGTCTGGAAAAGCTCAATAAAGAGATAAGAGGATTGGATGAAATACTCAGAAGAGGTGGGGATCCAGACCATCATTCAAAAAGAAGGGCACAAATGAGGGATCATATTGCACGAGGAAAAACAATAAAAGAGATTGATAAATTAAACAGAAAGATAAATTCTTTGCGTAGACGAATTAAATAATCTGCTTAAGAAAAAAGCGATAAATTTTCTAGGTTCTTTTGTAATTCTTCATTTCTTATTGCTTGAGATAAAACGCAATTTTTACAATTTTCTAATAAATTACCTTCTAAAAATCTTTTTCTTAATTCACTGAAATATTTTCCGTACCAGATTTCTGTTATGCTTTTATCTTTTATATTTTCTTTTGTGGAATCTATCATACAGCAAGGTGTTACTTCTCCATTAGATTTTATTACCATGTGTAAAAAAGGTTCAAAACAAAACTTTAGAAAATCTTTACTGTTTTTATTTTCTTTATTAGATAAGTTATCTATGTTTGTATTTATATTATTCTGCTTTGCTAGTTTTTCTATGTCTCTAATATATCCTTGGAATTCCTCTTTTTGTTCATCATTTAAAACTATATTTTTTTCAAATTTATCAAATTCAATAAGAGGTATGAAAGTTATATCTTCACATTCTACATCAGAAGCAAATTCAATCATTCTATCTAACTTATTATAATTTTTATTATGTAAAATTGTGTTAAAAACTATTTTTGGTTTATTTATGCCTAATTCTCTTTTTAGTTTCTTAAAATTTTGTAGGCTTTGAAAGCTTTTTTTAAATGTTCCATCTATACCTCTGATAAAATCATGAGCTTCTTCATTTGCACTGTCTAAACTAAACATAACTAAATCCCACTTCATTTCTATGATCTTGTTTATATCATCTTGAGAAAGAAGTGTTCCATTTGTGTTAATATTTCCAAACATATTTCTTTTTTTAATTTCATTCATTAATTTTAGTGTAGTTTCTTTTCTGATCAAAGGTTCTCCTCCGCCTGTAAGAAGCCAATTTTTAACTCCAAGTTTACTACCTTCTTCCACAATTGAAAATAATTTTTCTTCTGGAATTTCTTTTTTTTCTTCAAATTGCGCATCAATTCCTTGTTTTAGCAAATTCCTTTGGCTAATTCTTGTACCACACATTGCACATTTTAAATTACATCTATTTGTTGGCCAAATTTCAATTGAAAGTGGACCAGTTTTATTTCCATTAATCCAATTTATTACTCTTGAGATTTTTTCTTCCATCTTAATATTCTTTAAGTTTCTCTCTTATTTCTTGATTTATTGGTAGGTGTGTTGAAACACAATTCTCACAACCTTCTGGCAGATCATGATTCATTATTCTTTCTCTAAATTTATTAAATTCTGAACCATACCAGATTTCTTTGAAAGTTTTGTTTTTTATGTTCTCTGATCTTATTGGGACAGTAGAGCAAGGCCACACTTCACCATTAGCTTCTATCTTTGGCCATATCCACGGTTCATAACAGGGCATGTTAAAAAAATTATTTGAAGTATTTTTTAGTATTGAATTTCTAAGTTCTCCTGTTTTCTCAAACTTTAATTCAGAAAATTTAGGAAAATTTGTATTTATGTTTAAAGACGTTGCTAATTTTTGTGATTCTGGAATAATTTTTTCTTGAAATAATTTTCTTTGTTTTTGATTTAATTTTATCTTTTCTACATTTGGATTATTTACGCAGACCGGTTCTACGGTAATGCTTTTAATTTTTAAGTCTGAAGCAAGTTTAATTATTTCTGGAATCTCCTTATAATTGTATATATTTAGAACAGTTGTAAATTCAAGAGAAGGTCTGTCTTTAAATTTGTTGAATAGTTTAATATTTTCTATTATTCTATTAAAGGCTTCTCTTTTTCCCCTTAGGAAATCGTGAGTAGCTGGATTTGATCCGTCTATACTAAAAATTACATTATCCCATCCAATTTTTATTGCCTTATTTACTAATTTTTCTGTCCACAATGTTCCATTATTAATGATTCTCCCTGTAAGTCCATAACGCTTTGCTATCTTCATTATACCAAATGTTAATTTTGGTTCGCATAAGGGTTCTCCTCCACCACTAATTAATATTTTTTTAACACCCAACTTACAAAGTTCTTTTGTTATTGCAAACCATCTTCTTTTTTTTACTGTATCTGCTAAGTTATATTCTTGTAATTGTTGAGAGCAGAAAGTACATCTTAAATTGCATTTGTTTGTAGGATAAATTTGTATTGCTTCTGGTGCTTGTGGTTTTTTAGAGGCCCAATTTGCTAGCCTTTTTATTGCTTCTTCCATTTCAAATTTTATTTTTTTAATAAATTTTTAGCAACCTTTGCTAATTTTGTATTACTTATTTTCTCACTGATTTTAAAAGTCAAAGAATTTTGTAATTTTATTAGTTCTTTTTCATGATCACATGATATTTCTGAATCACATTTTCCTACTATGTTATTTTCTTTTTTAATTGTATTAATCTGTTTCTTAAGTTCCATGTTTTCTTTTAATAGACTAATAATTTCTTCATGTAATTTTGGTATATTTCTGTATTTTGTTATACCTTGTCTTATCATCCTCATGTCACCTATTACATTTGGTCTGCATTTCTCACAATAATCTGGGAGTTTTTTATTTAGAAATTGTTTTCTTAACTGTTCTAATTCTTTTCCAAACCAAATATCTGTTAGACTTTTTTTTCTAATGTTTTCTGCTGTATTATCATACTCTCCGCAGTGAGTGACTGATCCATCAGCTTTTATTATTAAATAAAACCAGGGATAATAACATGGAATGGAAAGTAAAGGGCTAGAGAATTTTTTTGTATCTTCTTCAA
>NZBH01000048.1 GCA_002687815.1 archaeon
AATTTAGTAAATCTTGTCTTAAACTCTGCTAAAAACATTTTTGGTAATATCGATGAAAAGATATACAAAAAGAAAGATGGATGTTATCAGTTACATTTTCCCTTAATTATAGGGATATTCTTATTTTATTTTGGTTTTAAAAATGGATATAAAACACAAACAAATCAAAAAATTCCATATTTTATTTTTAATTTAAATAAAAAATCTAAAGCTATTTTTTTAAGGCAATTTTTCAATGATGAAGGGAATGTTCGATTAAAAGATAGAAGATTACAAGTAAAACAGACTATACAACTGGATAGTAAATTTACAAAAGAACAAATAAAAAATAATATAGAAGAGTTCTCTTCCAATATATTAAAGGATGTTAAAGATTTGTTAAATGAATTTGATATAACTTCAAAGATTTCTTTAGGGGCATATAGAGTTAATAATGAAATATTAAAGACAGATTGGGAACTTTCTATTTATGGTAAGGAAAATTTGATATTATTTAAGAAATATATAAATTTTGATCTTAATTATAAGAAAAATAATTTGAACATTGCAATAAAAAGTTATAAATTTCCTTCTGCTCCAAGAAATGGTCGTTTAGACTTTGCATTGGAAAAAGCAAAAAAAGTTCAAAAAAAATATGGCTTTATCATGAAAGATTTACTTGCAAAGGAATGTAAACGCTCGTTAAAAATAGCTACTTATTATTTGATTGATTTAAAGAAAAAAAATCTTATTAAAATAATAGAAGAACCTAGAGATAGGTTGGGGCATCAAAAGCCGTTTAAATATAACTTGATATAAGAACATTACTTTTTTCATTTTTTAAGCTCCTTTTCAGGAAATATTGTTCCTCTGAACTTGCACTTCTTACATTCATATATACCAAATGTCCTCCAGCTACTAAACTTATTTCAGTATTTCCACAATTAGGACAAAATTTAACTTTCATTTTTCTTCTTCCACCATTTTTATAGCACCAAAGGGACATATATTAGCGCAAATTCCACAACCCTTACAAAAATCATAATCAACCTCAGCTTTCTTTGTTTTGTGATTTATTTTAATAGCATTGTCAGGACAATAAGCCCAACATCTACCATCACCTTCACATTTCTTTTTATTTACTATTGGTTTTAAAACTCTCCATCCGCCTGTTTTATTTTCAACTGAATTCCCTGGTTCAGTTATAATCCCTGCTTTATTTATTTTTAATTTTTTCATAGATTTTTTTAACAGCTTTTTTATTTTTTTCGACCATTTCAGGTTTGTCTTCTTCAAATTTATCTTCTATAGCTTTAAGAATAGATTTCAATGAAATTAAATTAGTACATGCTGCAAAAGCGCTAACCATTATAATATTAACAAATGGTTTTTTAATAATATCAAAAGCAATTTCAGTTGCATCTACACATTTAGCCTTTTCTATTTTCTTTGATGTATTAATAATCAAATCTTTTTTCAATCCTTCTCTAACATTAATAACTTTTGATAAACTGGGATCCAAAACAATAACATAATCAGGATTATAAATTTCACTTCTCAAATTTATTGGTTCATTACTTATTCTAACATAAGCAGAAACAGGTGCTCCACCTCTTTCAGTTCCAGGAATAGGAAAAGCTTGACTATATTTTCCATCATAAAAAGCAGCCATTGCCAATATTTGCGAAGAAGTCATAGCTCCTTGACCACCCCTTCCATGAATTCTTATTTCAATAAGTTTATTTTTCATTCTTTTTTTCATAATCTTCAATTGCTTTATGCAAAGCATCAACAGCTAGATTAGAGCAATGCATTTTTATTGGAGGCAAACCTTCTAAAGCATCTGCAATATTTTGTCTTGTAATTTTTTTTGCTTCTTTTATAGTTTTTCCCTTAGCCAAATCAGTTACCATTGAAGACGTTGCAATTGCAGCAACACAACCAAATGTTTTCACTTTTATATCTTTAATAATCTCTTCTCCTTTTTTATTCTTTCCAATTTTAATGAAAATCCACATTACATCTCCACATGTAGGATTACCAATTTTTCCAATACCATCTGCATTTTTTATCTCTCCCATATTATGCGGATGCTTAAATGATTCCATAACTTTTTTTGAGTACATTTTATTTTAAAGGACTAAATTGTCTTAATTCCTCCACTAGTTTTGGAATAACTTTCAAAACATAATCTATTTCTTTTTCAGTTGTAAACCTGCTTAAAGTAAATCTTATAGAGCTATGAGCAACATCTGCCCTTAAACCAAGAGCAGTTAAAACATGGCTTGGTCTTAAGTCTTGACTAGAACAAGCTGATCCTGTGGAAACAGCAATTTCATTCATATCAAGTTTTAATAATAAACTTTCTCCTTCAATGTATCTAAAAATAATATTTACATTATTACATAATCTTTTATTTCCAGTAGCACCATTAAGTTGTGTATCTTTAATTTTTAACAATCCATTAATTAATTTGTCTCTTAATTTTGCCATAGAAGTAACATGTTCTTTATTACCCAACCTAACAGCTTCAGCAAAACCAACTATTCCAGGAATATTTTCAGTCCCAGCTCTTAAATCAAATTCCTGATGACCTCCATGAATTAATTTTTTAATTTCAGTACCTTTTTTAACATACAAAGCACCAACACCTTTTGGACCATGAATTTTATGGCTACTAAAAGAAATTAAATCAACATTTATTTTTTTAACATCTATTTCAACCTTAGTAAAACTTTGTACAGCATCTGTATGAAAATAAACATTTTTTTCTTTGCAAATATCCTTTATTTTTTTCAAATCTTGAATTGTCCCAATTTCATTATTAGCATGCATTATACTAACTAAACAAGTTTTATTAGTAATAGAATTTTTTAACTCATTTAAATCAATAAAACCTTCTTTATCCACTTTCAAATAAGTTACTTCAAAACCTTGTTTTTCTAAAACTTTACAAGTTTCCAAAACAGCTGGATGTTCTATTTTACTTGTTATAATATGATTTTTTTCTTTATTTGAATAAGCAATTCCTTTTATTGCTAAATTATCTGATTCTGAACCACTACCAGTAAAAACAATTTCTTCTGGATCAGCATTTATCTTATTTGCAATTATTTTTCTTGCATTATCCAGTGCTTCTTTTGCTTCAACACCAAATTGATGTAAACTAGAAGCATTTCCAAATTTATCTACATAAAAAGGAAGCATACTATCTACAACTTTCTTATCTACCATCGTAGTAGCTCCATTATCAAGATAAACTTTCATTTTTGACATAGGCAAATTTTACAAGTTGCACCATGTTTCTTGTGAACTTTGCACATTAATTTTCTTTTTTTAAACAAATCACAAATTTCCTGAACTTCTTCTATAAGGTTGTACCTACTATTACTAATTCTTTTAGCAGATTCTTTGATTTTTTTATTAAGCTCTTGATCAAATTCAATTTCCTTAGCTCTTTTAGAATTCATATACTGTGATATTGCTGCATCAGTAACTCCAAGTCTTTCTGCAATCTTTTTTTGAGTTAATCCATAATTAATCATAGATCTTGCTAGTTCTCTTCTTATTGCTGGTAATACAAACCAAACTTCTATTTCCTGTGGTTGCATAACAAAATGCATTTTATTTTTTATTTATTGCCTTATTTATTTTCTGAATCATTTCTGCAATCTCTTTTTCATTCATACCATGAGCCATAGCTCCTTGCTCAACAGTTTCCCAATTAGCAACATGACACCCAATACAATGTAAACCATATTTTAACATAATTTCTGCAGCTTCAGGATGTTTCATAACAATATCCCCTAAAGTCATATCCTTTGTTATTTTTATTGTCATTTTAATCAATCACCTTCACAGCCCCTTCTGGTGCTTGCACTTCACATGCTCTGCAGCCAATGCATTCTTTTGGATTTTTGACTACAACTTTATTGCCTTCTTTTGCAAAAACATTCGTAGGACAAATTTCAATTATTTCAGTATTATCACCCAATTTTTCATAATTTATTACTGGTCTTGGCATTTTAACCTCCATTAGTTTTTGAAAATTAACAATAGTTAAATTATTTAAAGCTTTCTATACTTTAACACATAGTTTTATATAAATTTTTAAAGATTTTATAGGGCATGAAGAAAGCAAACTTAGTTATTGATATTCTAATTCTCTTAGCCATCTTAATATTTCTACTATTTTATTTTAAACCAAGTTTAATTTTCTTAAATACTATAACTGCCGGAGGAGACACAGCCTCTCATTACTATCCTGCTGATTATTTAAAGAATTATTTAATACCAAATGGGAAAATTAGTGGTTGGAGCCAAGGTTGGTATGCTGGTTTTCCTTTATTCCAATTTTATTTTCCTTTATCATTTTTAATTATGGCTTTTTTAAGTAATTTTATTGGATTACAAGTTGCTTTTAAATTAGTAACTATACTAGGCATATTTACTTTACCCATTTTCATATATTTTTCTTTAAAATTAATGAAATTTAAATTTCCAATACCTGTTATAAGTAGTTGTTTTAGTTTAGCATTTTTATTTATGGAAGCAAATTCCATGTGGGGTGGAAATATCCCAAGCACTTTAGCTGGAGAGTTCAGTTATAGTATTAGTTTAAGTTTCTCAATATTATTTTTTGGATTTTTATGGAAAGGTATTAAGGAGAGTAAATATTTATTAACTAATATTTCTTTATTAATAATAATTGGTTTAACCCATATTTATACTTTAATGTGGGTTGCATTTACTAGTTTATTTTTTTTAATAAGTAAAGATTTTAAGAAAAATTTATTTTATCTTCTTAAGATAGGATCTGTTTCTTTTTTATTACTCAGCTGGTTTTTACTTCCATTTTTATTTAAATTAGGTTATACAAGTCCATACGCTGACTTTTGGAATGTTGAATTTTTGAAATTGTTTCCAATAATTCTATGGCCATTTGCAATATTTAGTATTTTTGCAATTTTTAATTTTAAGACTGACAAAAGAATTAGATTTTTTTGTTTTTCTCTATTAATTTCTATTGTATTTTTTTATCTTGCAAAACATATTGGTTTAGTAAATATAAGATATGTTCCTTTTATTCAGATATTGTTAATAATATTGGGTGGAATCGGTTTTATCACAGTTTTTAAGAAATTTAGAAAACAAATCCTACCAATAATTGCTATTGTTTTTGTTGTAATTTGGTTATTAAATGGTATTCCGTTTGAAATAAAAGATAAAGACTTAAATTATAAAGGAATAGATTTCATTCCAGATTGGATAAAATGGAATTATAAAGGTTTTGAGAATAAAGAAAGTTGGAATACTTACAAAGAAATAAATGATTTTTTAAAAGGAGATATTAATAACGCAAGAGTTGTCTTTGAACATAGTTCTGATCATAATAAATTTGGAACTACAAGAGCTTTTGAAAGTTTACCTTTATTTGCTGGAAGAAACACCATAGAAGGACTATATATGCAATCTATTTCTACCAGTGTTTTTGTTTTTTATATGCAATCTGAATATTCAAAAGAAGCAAGTTGCCCATTTATACAAAAAACATGTAGTGCATTTGATTTAGATAATGCTGTTAACCATTTAAAGATGTTTAATGTTGGCCAAATAATTGCTAAATCAGATAAATTAAGGGGCTCTTTAAAAAATAACACAGAATTTAAATTAGTAAAAAGAATAAACGATTATGAAATTTATGATGTTGTTAAAAATAAAGACAGCTATGTTGAAGTTCTAGATTATGAACCAATAATTGTTCCTTGGAAAATTTGGAAAGACATAAGTTATGAATGGTTTAAAGAAAATACAACAATTCATATGATCTTTGATAAAAATATAAGAATTCCTGAAGATTATAAAGAAGATAGAATAGATAATAAAAATTGTATTGTTAATGATTTGTTAAAAGAAGAGGAAATTGAATTTACAACAAATTGTATTGGTAAACCACATTTAATTAAAGTAAGTTATTTTCCAAATTGGAAAGTCGAAGGCGCTAAAAGGATATATTTAGCAAGTCCAAGTTTTATGCTAGTTTACCCAGAAAAAGAAAATGTTAGACTATATTACGGAAATACAGCAATAGATTATATCTCAAGCTTATTAGCCTCATTTGGATTGTTTATTTTAGGGTATTTTATTTTTAAGAAATTTAATAAATAGATTTTTAAATATTATTGATACTTCTTTTATATCATGGGGCTTACAATTTTTATTCCAGTTTATAATGAAGAAAAACTTTTAGTTCCAAATACAAAAAAATTAATTGAATTTCTAGATAAGTTAAAAACAGAATATGAAATTATATTGGGCAATGGTGGTTCTAGTGATAATACTGTTGAACTTGGGAAAAAACTTGAAAAAAGGTTTAAACAAATAAAGTTTTTTAGCATTAATAAAAGGGGGGTAGGACTTGCTTTTAAAAAAGCTGTTTCAATGAGTAAATATGAAAATATTATCTCTGTTGATATGGATTTATCTATTAACTTAGATTTTATTCCAAGAGCATACAAGTTACTAAAAAATTATGATATTGTCATAGGATCTAAAAAAACAGGTAAACAAAAAAGAAGCTGGATAAGACTATTGCCAAGCAATGTTTTTATCTTCCTTACAAGAATTTTACTCAATCTAGAATTTAATGATTATTCAATAGCTGCAAAAGCTTACAGAAAAAATATTTTATTAAAATATAGTAATAGAATAGATCATGGAACTTCTTATGTTATAGATTTAATTTGTTTCGCTAAATTAGATAAGAAAAAAATAATAGAAATTCCAGTAGAGTGTTTTGATAATAGAAAGAGTAGATTCAATTTATTACATGAAATTTTTTACAGATTTAAAAATTTGGTTAAATTATGGGTAGAAGTTAGTTTAAGAATAAAACCAAAAATTTAATATATAACTTTAAACAATTAAAATAAATAAAATATTGAGAGGTGTTATAAAATAATGGAAAATAGGAACATAATTATTACTCTTGTGCTTGTGTTTATCGCAGGGTTGCTATTAGGAAATATTTTTTTAAGTGGATTTACTGGACAAGCTATTAGAAAAGTGCCAACTCAAATTTATGTTACACCAACCGAATCATTAACAGATGAAGACTTAACTGTAACAATAATACCAGGAAGTAGTGGAGCAACAAATGAAGTTTTTCCATACAGAGAAAACCAATATGGTAATATTGCTAGAGTTGGGGAGGCTCTTTCATACTGTAGAAGAAATAGAGATGGTGGTGCTGGTGAGAATACTGGTACATGCAAAGTGCCTGTAACATTTAAATATAGAACAGCACTTAGTTGGAAACCAGGAAAGTATTTCTTAAGAGTCTACGATAAAGCAACAAAAAGTTATGTCAAAGCATACTTTGCAATAACTGGTCACCAAGAGTTTAAAGGGATAGCTTAAAATTCCTTTTTATTTTTTAAATTAATAGGAAGATGAAACAATCAACAATATTTACATTATTAGGAGTAGGATGGATAATCTTTCTTAATAGCATAATTTTAAAACTTTCTAGTCAAAATACTTCTCTTTCAAATAATTTAATTACAGGGGCAGCAGTAAAAGATAGTGTTGTAATAGCCTCACAAACCATTGGAAAAATTATTATTCCTCTTATTATATTTAATATTTTAGTAATAGCTTTATTATTGGTCGGACATAAAATAATACACATAAAGAATAATAAAA
>NZBH01000049.1 GCA_002687815.1 archaeon
CTTTCCCACACAGCAGCTTTTTCCATGTATAAAATATATTTAGCACTAACTTCTTTAAATTTAATATCTTCAACATTACTTGGAATTGACCAGCCACCACTTCCTAACTTAGACCAATCAATAGTATCTCCTTTATCTTCAATTACGACTTTTCCAGCTACAGAACCATTTTTATTAGCATTTACATTTAATTGTTCTCTAGGAGACTCAGTTATTAATTCTAAATCTTCTATAACAGAATCAGATTCAACTTGATCATCAACTAAATTAACTTTTGTACTTGGTATAGTTCTTTTAGCCATATAAAATACATCTCTTAAACTAGCATGTTTACCACTTTTGATTAATTTATGACTCAAAGAAGCAACTTCCATAGTTTGTAAGAATTTTTTAGCATGAGAAACATTAAAGAAAAATCTTTTTGCCATTTTATTGCCTAACATTAAAATTCTTTTTTTCTTATCATAAGAAACATTAGACAATCCCCTTACAGGTAAATCAATAACAGGATTTTCTTTTTTACTTACTGTTTTAATTATCTTCTTACCTAAAAATACTAATTTTTCTTCAGCTTTATCTTTTGGCATTTTCGTTATTTAATTCAGGAAGACCTTTCCTAATTGTACTTTTTAAATTTCTAATTATTTTTTCTTTATTTTCTTTTGTTAAATTTGATAAGGAATTTGCTAATTCAGGAATATATTTTTCAAATAAATCAAATTTAGCTTTTTGTTCTTTTGCTCTTATATGTTTTCTAATATATCCGCCTAATTTTCTTCCACAATCTTGTAAAGCTAATTTTATTTCTTTTACTATCTCAGGATAATGAGCAATAGCTTCTTTGCTTTCTGAAGTAAAGGGTACCCAAACAGAAGCAATATGAATAATAAGTGTTACTGGTCCCATTGGTAAACTTCCACGAGATTGTTGTAACCCATAAAGTCTCCAATTAGTAGCTGTAATTGATCTTGTAACTGCACAGGCACTTTGTTGATAAAGTAAAGGGACTCTATTAGCAAATCTTAAAACTCTTATAGAATTTTCTCTTTCTTGAGTTCCACCATAACAAATTCCAGCTTCAATTTGAAAGGGCATACCTCTATAAACTGATGGCGGTCTAGTAATTGTAGCATAAAAATCAGCATCAATTTCTTTTTTAAGACCTTTTTCTAATAGTTCAGGACCAATTGGAGATAAACAGTCTGTAGGAGGAGCAATTAATCTTGTTTCTCTTATTGATTTTATTAAATTGTCTGCTTCGTCTCTTGTAATTCTTCCAGGTTTTGATTTTGTTACTACATTTGCTTTTTCACAAATATTCTTTGCAGTTTTAGAACCAACTCTACAAAATTCAGTTGTTAAAAAAGATTGTAAAGTCTTGGCTTTTGTTGCTTTTAACATTCTTATAAGAATTCCTAATTCAATTCCATGTGGATGTGGCTTAATTTCTTTTGGTTCTTTTGGCAATTCCTTAGTTGCTTTAGGAAAATCTATTGTTTTATTATCTGGATTTGTATAAGTTAAACAAACTTGAGGATTAATCAATGCTGTTTGTTTCAAATATTCATCTATAGACTGTCTTCCTTTTTGGTATTTAGCTTCTAATTCAATTTCTACTTTTGTTCCATGTTTTTTTATCCAATCAACAACTATTTCTTTAACAATTTCTGGATCATTCTTATGTGTATCAATATGCAACTCATAATAATGCGCTGGTTTTCTTGGAGAAATTTTAGAAGTTATTTTTACTGGCTTACCAGTTGTTAATTGTCCATACAAAACAGAAGCACTAACACCAATACCTTGTTGCCCTCTGCTCATTTTTAATTTAAAAAATTTAGAACCATACAATAATTTAGCAAAAATTTTAGGAATTTGTTCTTTAACAATACCAGGACCATTATCTTCAACAATAACTTTAAAACGATCATCAGAAACTTGTTTTACTATAACTTTTATTTCTGGTAAAACTTTCATATCCTCTGTTGCATCTAAAGAATTATCAACAAGTTCTTTTACTGTTGTCAATAAAGCTCTAATTGGATTATCAAAACCAAGTAAATGCCTATTCTTTTCAAAAAAGGCAGAAATAGAAATTTCTCTTTGCTCTTTTGCTAATTCTTCTGCTCTAATTGGGTTGGCCATTTTAAATTATTATCGTTGTAATTTCTTTTGTTTCTCTAACCATTTATAAACATTTCCGTGTCGGGACCCTCTTAGTAAAGATTCTAATGCTTTTCTTGCCAAACCAACGTTACTTATTTTTCCTAAAATAGAAACAGTTTTTCCATACACAGAAATGTTCGTATCTGTCAAATCTTCAATTGTTTTTCTAGATTTCCCTTGCTGTCCAATAGCTCTTCCTTTCAATCTTAATGTTTTATTTTTAGATTTTCCAGAAAAATCTCTTATTTCTATAATTTCAAAACAATAGTCTTCATCTAGTAATTTTAAAGCAAATTCAGGATTAAAACCACGACCAATTGCTTTTATTATAGATTTTGTAACATATATTTTTAAAGTATCTTCACAAGAAATTAACACATCCCCATCTTTAGAAATTTCAATTTTTGTTTTTGTTTTACTTTCTATTTCTTTTTTAGTAGAACCTTTTTTCCCTACTAAAACCGCAACTCTTTCTTTTGGTATTTTTAATTGATCTTCGTACATTCTAGAATTCTTCAAATTCTTCTAATTTTTTAAGATAACCTTTTCTTTTAAGCCATTGGATTTGACTTTTTCTATATTTAAAAATAATATCTCCTTTTTCTCCTCCGCCCAATTCCCAGGGCTTTATCAAAAGAATATCACCATCTTTAACCCATAATCTTCTTTTTAATCTTCCAGGAATTCTACAAATTCTTGTAGCTCCATCAAAACATCTAACTTTAGCTCTTGATCCACCTAGTCTTTGCTCAAGAAAACCAATAACCTCATTATTTCTTGGAAGTCTAACTCTTCTAATTTCTTCCTGAATTTTCTCTTGCTCTAATAATTCTTCTTTCTTCTTGGACATAGAACATAAAACAATAAAAGAGTTTTATAAAACTTTGGTTTTAATACTTATTATATCATCTAAAACCTTAGTAAGGTTTATTATTATTTAATTATTATAAAGTACTATACTCAAAACACATAAGAGGATTCTGATAATAATAATCGGTTTTCTCTAGTGGAGCAATATAATAACCCCCATAGTCAATACCAATTTCATAATGACCTATAAAACAAATTGGTTCATCTTTATTGTTTTCAACTCTATATTTTGAGTGTACTGCACAATTTGTTTCATCTTCGTTACAATCAGCATACCAGATTGATTCCCCAGAAGAATAACTCTTAAAAAATGCAGAATTTCCAAATTTATCTTTGTATAAAAAATTATAATAAGTTATTTTATCATTATTTCTTGTACCTATTGTTTTATCAAACATACCACTATAAACTTGTACTTCTTTAGAATAATCCACATATGCTGTTGAATCTATAAAATTTTTAATAACAACGTCTGTAGTTGAATTTTGGGTTATAGAATTATCAATTATAATTTTATCATTACCACTGCGGAAAAATGTAATCTCTTCTATATTAATTAAATTGAAATTTATAGCTAAACTAAAAATGGATAATGTAAATAAAAAAGGGATTATAATTTTCAATATTATTGGCAGATTTTTTATTTTTATTTTTTCAGGCATATTTTTAGTTACTGATTATACCTTAAAAAGATTTCTAATTAACCTTGTTACAGAAAAATTTTATTTATTCACTTTTAATTCTAAAAAGAACAGTAACCCTATAAACATTTTTGCTAGTTTGTCTATCCCTGGTAAATATTGATTTTGTAATTTTAAGTTCACCACCAAAATTCTTTTTTAATTTTCTACCTAAAATTACTGCAAATTTTCGAGAAGAAATATAAAGATCAACACCATATTTTAATTCTTCTTGTTTAGCTATCCACTCATTTTCTCTTTTTTCAACTTGTTTTTTAATAAAATCTAAAACTTCTTTATCTTTTGGTCTAACTTGCAAAATTGCTTCAAAATAATCCTTAGAACGAGATAACTTGGACATGAGGAACTCCTTTAATTTTTATAATATCTTCTTCTGAAATTATTCCAATTTTTAATGCCAATTCAACAGATTTGTCTCCAACAATATTAAGATTACCCATAGATTTTAAAATATTAATAATTTTATCTTCACTTAATTCTTCACCTTTATAAAATCTCTCAGATATTTTCAACTGAAATTTATTTTCTTCTAAAGTTTTACCAATAAGTTCTTCATCACATAAAGCTACAACTTCTTGAGGACCAGTTTTATGAATTTTTAAATACATTTTATACTCTTACTTAACAGGATGTCTTGCACCACAAGCCATACACTTAATAAACAAAATTTTATTTTCTTTTAATAGTTTAGTATCTGGTTTTTTACAATCCGGGCATAATACAAAAGTATTAACATATTGTTCAATTTTTAAATTTATTAAATATGAAGAAATCTTTCTATTAAGAATTAATCTTGGACCATCTACACTTGCAGGTGTAGCCAATTCTCTTTGCAAATATTTAAGAAGATGTTGCTGTTCTCTTCCTAAAATTGTAACTATTTGATTAAAATTTGTTACTATAGTCTTACTTCCTTGTACATGTCCTTGTGCTTTAGGAATTTCAAATCTTTCCTTCTTTTCAGACAATTTAGGAAGACTATTTTTTGCTTTTTTTAATAGATTTTCATAATCAAATTTCATGAAAATAAAGAGAAAACTTGGATTTATAAATCATTTGGTTATCTTTAATTTACCGGGTTTTAATTCATAAATTTCCCCTTCTTTTAACAATTCTAGAATAGCTGTATTCGATTTTTCTTGTTCAATCCCCAATGTACTTAACAAAGATTCCTTGTCAACTCCTTCTTCTACATCAAGTTTCTCTATAACATCTAATATTTTTTGTCTTACTCCATTAGTAGATTGATTATCATCTATTATTTCCTCTTCTACCTGTTCTTCATTGGAAGTTTTAATTTCTTCTACCTGTTCTTCATTGGAAGTTTTAATTTCTTCTACTTGTCCTTCATTAGAAGTTTCTTCTTTAATCTCTTTTTTTTCTATTTCTTGGCTAGGTTTTCCATATTTTTTAAAAAGTTCTAATTTTCTAGCTAATTCCCAATTAGGATTTTTAACAACTCTAACAATTTCAGGAAGAATATATATTTCATCATTATATTCTTTAACTCTTCCAACAACAAGAACTACATCCCCTACATTAATATTTTCTAATAACTTAGAATCTTCTCTCCAAGCCTTAAGTCTAATGGTATCTGAACTATCATCTAAGGTTATTGAATAATATTCCCCATTTTCTGCTTTATACTTAAATATATTAACTGCAATAATATTAACTCTAGATATTTTTTCTCCATTAACATCAATATAACTTGGATCCCATTCTCCTTCTTGTTTTATTAACTTATTATTTACAATATCTTTTATCCATATTTTATATGCAGTTTGTCTTTGTCTAGATTCCATTTTAAATTTTACTCAAGAACCCTCTTTTAGGTTCAAAAATATCTCCTGCCCTCTTCATTTTATTTATTATTTCTTCAACTTGAGCTTCTGCTATATTTTTTTCAGATGCTTCAGCCATTATTTCTTCTAAAGGAATAGATTTTCCAAGTCTTCTTTCTAAACTATCTATAATTTCTTTAACAACACCAATTCTACCCCTTTGAGATGCAGGAATTCCAGTAGAAATTCTATCAATGTCTATTTGTCCTGTTTCATAATCAAAACCAACTTGCATTAAACAATGTTTCAATAAATCAATAGCTCTTTTAGCATCTCTTCTTGTTATTACTTTAGATAATCTTACTCTAGCAGATCCTTCAGCCAATCTTACTAATGCTTCTAATTGTCTAGCTGAAATTGGTATTGGTTTAACTTCTTCTTCTCCAATAGTAGTTGAATTTCTTAAGGAAACATAAAATTTTTTTATTTCATCAACAGCATTATCAGATAGTTTAGGAAATACTCTTTGTTTTACGTATGCTATATATTTTTTAAATAAAGGTATTTTAACTTCTGTTGGTAAAACAGTGGGTTTTTGTTGTAAATTAAGAACATGTTTTGCAATCTTTTCATCAACATCTTTACTTGGAAGATCCCTAATAGGAAATATTAAATCAAAACGGTTAATTAGTGTTGAAGGCATGTTTATCTGTGAAGCAATAGGTTGGTGAGGATCAAATCTTCCAAATTTAGGATTAGCTGCTGCCAAAACTGTTGTTTCTGACCTCAATGTTGCTTGAATATTTGCTTTTGATATTGTAATTGTTTGTTGCTCCATCCCTTCATGTAATGCAGAACTATCTTCAGCAGAAAGTTTGTCAAGTTCGTCCAAACAAGCTACACCAAAATTAGCCAATACTAAAGCACCTGCTTCTAAAGCCCATCCTTTCAAAAAATCATCTTTTATAACCGAAGCAGTCAAACCAGCAGAAGTTGCTCCTTTTCCAGAAAGATATCTTGCTTTAGGAGCAACTTTAGAAACAAATTGTAATAACTGACTTTTTCCAGCACCTGGATCTCCAACTAAAAGCATATGCATATCTCCCCTTGTTTTAGTGCCATCAGTTCTTACTTTTCTAACGCCACCCATTAATTGCAAAACTAATGCTTGTTTTACATAATCATGACCATAAATTGAAGGTGCAATAGATTTGATTAATTTATCATAAATCTTAGGATCTTTAGATAATTCTTTTATCTTCTCTTCATCTTTCTTACTTATGTCTATATCTTCAAAAGTTTGCTCAAGTGGTTCAACATTATTTGATTCCACAATAAGATCATATCTAGTAGATTGTGCACCTGTTGCCAAAAAAATAGGGGCTTCTTTTATTACCCCAATTACTTTTACTTTAGAACCAGGGGTTGTTTTTTTCTCCATTATTGGCTCAACTAAATCTTCTTTCAAAAAAACAGACAAACGTTTTGGTTGTTCTCCTCCTTCTAAAGATTCAGGGCATTCTTCTACAATCAAACGTTGAGCATCTACAAGTTCTTTATGTAATAACCTAAATCTTCCTCGCCTACCACAAGAACATCTAGTTGGCTCTTTAAATTTTGTATCTATCTGTAAAATAGTAATAGTATTACCACATGCAGGACATTCAAACTTAGCCAAAGTAATCTGTGGTCTTACATCAGACGCTTGTCTAACAAGCCCATCAAAAGTTATAAAGGCTCCAAGATGTTCAGATCTTATATCTCTAATTTTAATATCTTGACTTTTAGGAAGATTACTAAATCTAACTTTAAAAAAATGGGGTAAGTCAAATTGTTCTATAGCAAGTTCAGCTGCTTTAATCGTATCTTCTGGTTCATTTAATAATTGTTCTGCTAAATCAGGATCAAATTTTGAAAGTTCACCAAAATCTACAACTATTGCTTTTTTTCCTTTTTCAATTAAATCATAAAAGTTCTGTTTATAACTTTCAAAAAAATCTTGGAATTTCTCAATTTGTTCTGTAGGTTCAAGAGGCATATCATGCTCCTTTTTAGAATATAAACGAACTTACTTTTAAAGATTTATATATACAAAAAATTATTTTTTATTTACCTTTGCCAAATTCTTAACTAATTTATCTACAGCTTCTTTCAATTTTGTTTTCGACCTAGTTCCTGTACAAACAATTTTTCCATTACTAAAAAGCAAAAAAGTTGCTCTTGTTCCAGGTAATTTATATACTAATCCAGGAAATTGTTCTGGCTCATATTCAGTATTACCTAATTCAACAGCAAGTGAATTTAGATTTAAATCAATGCCAATACTACCAGCAGCAACCATATTTTGTACTTTTATTTGAGGTTTAACAGTAATTTTAACACCAATTTTTTCAATATTATATATAATTCTAACTACAGACTCTTTAACTTTAGCCATAGATTTTGCACCTGTACAAACAATTTTACCAGAACTAAATATTAAAGCAGAAGTCTTAGGATTCTTTATACGCATTACAAGCCCAGGAAATTGTTCAGGATTATACTCTGTATTTGGTAAAGCCTCTGCCAATTTTATTAAAGGGATATCATGCTCTAGTGAAGCAGAAGCAACAATATTTACAACTTTAATTTCTGTTTTCACAATTTTACTTTCTTTCTTCACAGCTTTAGTTTCTTTCTTCATTAGAGTAACTCCTTACTTAAGAATAAATGATAGAAAACTATATAAAGATATTTAAAAGGGATGTAATCTTTATTTTGTAGGGTCAAAATAAATTTGAAATTTATTTTCTTTTATATTTATCTCAAATTCATGTTTGTATTTTTTCTTTGGTACAGCAAATTTAATTGTTTTTGCTCCTACTTTATTCTTAATATCTTTCTCAAAATTCTTCAAATTATAAGAAGTTTCTACTACCAAAGAAATCTTATCTTTTTTATCTAAACCAGCTTTTTTTCTAGATGATTGTACAAATCGCATCAACTCTCTTGCAAAACCTTCTTGCTCTAATTTCTTGGTTAATTTTGTATCTAATTTAATAGATAATTTCTTACCTTTCTTGAATTTTATTTCTTTAACATTAGTTTGTTTTTCCAACAATGATTTTAATCTTTTCAAAGATTCTGGTTTATCAACACTAACAACTGCTTTAGAAAGTGGCCATCTATTACCCATTTGTACTTTTTCTCGTTTAGATGAAATATCTTGTACTATTTTTTTAAAGAATTCAAAATCTTTCTCTAATTTTTTATTTATTAATTTTTTATTTGCTTTTGGCCAAGATTCCAAAAATAAACTTTCTTTTTTTAATTTTAATTTAGTTTTCAAATCTTGATAAACTCTCTCAGTTATAAAAGGTATTACAGGTCCCAATAATTTTATTAAATCAAGATAAACTTCAGACAAAACATTTAATGCTGTCTTATCACCTTCTGCAATTCTATTTCTAATAAATTGTATATATCCTCTGCTTAAATCATTCAACCAGAAATCTTGTAAAGCATTTGTAGCTAAATGGGGATGTAAATTTTCAATTTCTTCTGTAACTAAATCAATCAAAGAATTTAATTTACTTAATATCCACTTATCTTCTATTTTATATTTTTTAGAACCTTTTGATTTTTCAATTAATCTACTCATATTATACAAAATATTAATATTATTTGTAGGCTCTTTAACAACATTAAATCCAAATTTGAGTTCTAAACCAGGATTTTGTAAACAGTAAAGTAATCTCATAGGATCTGCTCCAATTTTTTCAACAGCATCATCAAACCAAATTGCATTACCTTTACTTTTATGCATTTCATTTCCATTTTCATCTTTCAAAGTTTCATAACCAAAAACAGATTTAAATGGAGCTTTTCCAGTTAAAGTAACAGATGCCCAAAATAATGCATTAAACCAACCCCTATATTGTCCAGGCATATTTTCAGAAATCAAATCTGCTGGGAACCATTTTTCCCACTCTTTCTTATTTTTCAAATAAGGACCCATAGTTGAAAAAGAAACAATACCAGCATCAAGCCAAGCATCTCCAACATCTTTTATTCTTTCAACCTCTTTTCCACATTTAGAACATTTAACTTTAATTTCATCAACCCAAGGTCTATGAATTTCTTTAAGATTATCTACTTTTTTCTTATCTATTGCTTTTTCTCTTAATTCTTTTAAGCTACCAAAAACTTCTACTTTTCCACATTCACATTCCCATATTGGCAAAGGCAACCCATAATATCTTTTTCTTGATATTAACCAATCACTCATGGCATTAAACCAATCTTTTTGTCTTACTTTACCATATTCTGGGAACCATTTAATTTTTTTATTTTCTTTTATTAATTTGCTTCTTATTTCATTACATCTAATATACCATTCATCAACTAATCTAAAAACAAGTTCCTCACCACATCTCCAACAATGTGGATACCTGTGGGTATAAGATTCAATCTTGTAAACAAAACCTCTATTTTCTAAATCTTCTAAAACCATTTTATTAACTTCAGAATATTTTTTATTACTAAACATACCATAATCTCCGGTATAAAATCCAGCTCCATCTAATGGAGCAATAGCAGTTAATTTCAATTTCTTACCCAGATCACAATCTTCAGCTCCACATCCAGGAGCTACATGAACAAAACCAGTTCCTTCTTCTTCAGAAGTTAGTTCCCACAATACAACTTTATGCGGAGATTTTTTTTGTTGTGATAGAAATCTGTAGGGCATTTTATATTTCATACCTTCCAATGCCTTACCTTTCTTCCTCTCAATTATTTCATAATCTCCTTTAAGTTCACTTATTCTTTTTTCAGCTAACCAATAATATTTATCCCCTTGTTTAACTTTTACATAATCTACTTTTTCATTAGCTGCAATAACAACATCTGCAGGAACAGTCCAAGGAGTTGTTGTGAAAATTAAGAAATATTCATTTTTCTTTCCTTTAACAGGAAATTGCATAAACAAAGCTTTATGAGAAACTTCTTTGTAACCTTCTGTTACAATATCATGCTTTGAACTAGCAGTTCCACATCTCCAACACCAAGGAACTACATCATGTCCTTTATACAACAATTTTTTATCATAATATTTTTTTAATAAAAACCAATTATGTAAATTATTAGTATTAGTCATAGTAAAATAAGAATTATTCCAATCCATCCAATAACCCAATCTTATTGATTGGTTTGTCTGAACTTTAGAAAATTTTTCTACTCGTTTTTTACAAGATTCAACAAATTTTTTAATCCCAAATTCTTCTATATCTTCTTTACTATTCAATCCAAGCTCTTTTTCTTCTTCTCTTTCAACCCACAATCCTTGACTATCAAAACCATTTTGATATCTTGTATCAAAACCATTCATTGCTTTGAATCTGTGGAATAAATCCTTATAGGTTCTACCCCAAGCATGATGAACTCCCATAGGATTATTAGCAGTAATAGGACCATCAATAAAACTCCATCTTTTTTTGCCTTTATTCTTTTTTCTAAGTTTATCAAAGATTTTATGTTTTTTCCAGAAATTTAAGATTTCTAATTCAATATTCTGATGCTTGTACATTTTAAGCTTATACTGTAAGGCACATTTATTAATTTTATGTTTTTTAAGTATTTTTTACTATATAACCACACACATAAATCTTTTTATATATATGTAATTGATTTTCTTTTTATGCAAATTTGGACAGAAAAATATAGGCCAAAAAATTTCGAACAATTCAAAGGACAAGAAAAAATAGCTGAAAGAACAAAAGCTTTTGTTAAATCAAAAAACATTCCACACATGTTATTTGCTGGACCAGCTGGATGTGGAAAAACGACTTTAGCTTTAATAATCGTAAAAGAATTATTCGGAGATTCTTGGAGAGAAAATTTTATGGAAACCAATGCGTCAGATGAACGTGGTATAGATATTATTAGAAATAAAGTAAAAGATTTTGCAAGAACTAAATCAATAAATGTTAACATACCAAAAATAATCTATTTAGATGAATGTGATGCTTTAACAAGAGATGCTCAACAAGCTCTAAGAAGAACCATGGAACTTTATAGCAATACAGCAAGATTTATTTTAAGTTGTAATTATTCTTCAAAATTAATTGATCCAATACAATCAAGATGTGCTGTTTTTAAATTTAGACCATTAGAAGAAAAAGCTATTAGAGAAATAATAGATCATATTTCAAAAGAAGAAAAATTAAACATTGATGAAACAACAATTAAAGCTCTTTATGATATTTCTAATGGAGATATAAGAAGAGTTGAAAATATATTACAAAGTTGTGCTTCCATTAGTAACAAAATTGATGAAAAATTAATTTATGATGTAATAAGTGCTGCAAGACCAAAAGAAATTAAGAGTGTCATGGAAAATGCAATTAGTGGTAATTTTATCAGATCTAGAGATTTATTATTAGATACAATGTTAAAACACGGGTTAAGTGGAATAGATGTTATTAAACAAATTCAAAGAGAAATTTGGAATTTAGATATTGACGACAATAATAAAATGAAAATCATTGAAAAATGTGGTGATACAGAATTCAGAATAGTTGAAGGTTCAGATGAATTTATTCAACTTGAAAGTTTATTAGCTTCAGTTTCTTTATTAAAATGAGCTGGGTAGAAAAATATAAACCTAGAACTTTAAAAGAGGTAAAAATATCTCCAAGTAAATTATCACAATTAAAACAATCAGTTTTAGAAAAAAAACCATTAATTGTTCACGGAAATACTGGTGTAGGAAAAACTTCTAGTATTTATGCTCTTGCCAATGATTTAAATTATGAAGTTGTTGAAATAAATGCAACAGATCTCAGAAATAAGAACAATGTAAATTTTATAATTGGACATGCTTCTCAACAAAAAAGTTTATTCAAAGAAGGAAAAATTCTATTAATTGATGAAATAGATGCCTTAGCTGGTATTGACAGAGGTGGAGCAACTACAATTTTAAGTATAATGAAAAAAACCAGCACACCAATCATATTAACAGCAAACAATCCCTATAACTCTAAATTAAGTTCAATAAGAAGAAAATGTAGATTAATAGAATTTGAAGATATAGAAGTTTATGGTATTTTAGAAATTCTTAAAAAAATTCTAAATCAAGAAGGAATAAATTGCAAAGAAAATTTATTATTAGAAATAGCCAAACAAAGTAAGGGAGACTTAAGGGCAGCAATAAACGATTTACAAGTTAATGCAATAGGGAAAAAAGAAATTAATGATTTATATCTTAGTGAACGTGAAAAAAAAGAAGATATTTTCAAAGTTTTAAGAACTATTTTTAATAAAAGAAATGTAAATGGTGTTGCTGATAAATTAGATGTAGATTATGATGAATTATTATTGTGGATAGAAGAAAATTTACCCAGAGAATATAAAGGAGAAGCTTTAGCTACGGCTTTTAATGCATTAAGTAAAGCAGATATTTTCAGATCTAGAATAAGAAAAAGACAATATTGGCGCCTTTTAGTATATATTAGAGATTTACTAACTAGTGGAATTGCTTTAGCAAAACCTCATGAAAGTGATAAATTTAATAGTTACAAAAGGGGACAAAGAATTTTAAAATATTGGATTTACAAACAGAAAAATGCTAAGAAAAAAGAAATTGCAAAAAAATTAGCTAAACATATTCATATTTCTTCAAATAAAGCAATGAATGAATTAAAGTATTTAGGTATAGCTATCAAAAATAATAGAGAAATTCAAAAAGAATTAGAATTAAGTACAGATGAAATTAATAGATTATAAAAAGATTTAAATAGTCTTATAAAAAAACCAGTTAATCGTAAAAATGAAAATATCAGAATTAGAACCTAGACAAGGGAAAGTTGATATCGAAGCAGAAGTTGTAAGTGTAGATGAACCAAGAACTTTCAATAAATTCGGAAAAGAAGGAAGAGTTGCAAATGCTACTATTAAAGATGACTCTGGAGAAGTTAAATTGACATTATGGAACGACGATATAGATAAAGTAAAAGCAGGTAGCAAGATTAAGATAACTAATGGTTATGTAAACGAATTTCAAGGGGAAAAACAACTTACTGCAGGCAGACTTGGAAAACTCGAGATTATAGAATAAACTTTTTCTTTTTAATTTTAAAAGAAAGTTTAATATATTTTAAAATGGTTAGTCCAATTAATGCCATATGATATTATAGTTGGAAGAAACGAATCAGACAGAAAAAAATTTGGTAAAAAAGGGGTTGTTCTTTTAGGCAAAAGTTATGTAAGAATGGGCCAAACTACTAGCTTGTCTAATAAAATATTACTAGATATAGCTAAAAGTCATGTTATTCTTATTTCTGGAAAAAGAGGCTCAGGAAAATCTTATTCTCTTTCAGTTATAGCAGAAGAAATGGTCAAGTTACCAAAAGAAGTTTCAAAAAATCTGTCAGTTTTAATCTTAGATACAATGGGTATATTTTGGACAATGAAATATCCTAATGAAAGGCAAAAAGATTTATTAGGAAATTGGAATTTAAAACCAGAGCCACTAGATGTTGACATTTACACACCATCTGGATTTTACGAAGAACATAAAAAAAAGGGAATTCCAACAGATTTTAGTTTCTCCATTAAAACTAGTGAGCTAAATGCTGGTGATTGGTGCAATACATTTGAAATTAAATTAACAGATCCGATTGGAATTCTTTTAGAAAGAATCTTAGAAGATCTAAAAGGAGATTATTCTATTAAAGATATAATAGCTGCAATAAAAAAAGACAAAAGATCTGATAAACAAACAAAAGATGCTGCAGAAAATAGATTCATGGCAGCAAAAGCTTGGGGTTTATTTGATTCAAAAGGTACTGAAATTAAAGATATAATAAAAAGTGGTAAAATAAGCATATTAGATGTTAGTTGCTATACCCATATTGCTGGCAGTTGGAGTATCAAGGGTTTAGTTATTGGTTTAATTGGAAGGAAATTACTCATCGAAAGAATTACTGCTAGAAAAGCTGAAGAAGTTAAAGCAATAAAAGAAGGGACAAGATTTTTTACTCAAGAAGAAGAGAAAAAAGAGAAAAAAACACCTTTAGTATGGATGATGATAGATGAAGCACATGAATTACTTCCCAAAGTAGGAAAAACTCCAGCAACAGATGCATTAATCCAATTATTAAGAGAAGGTAGGCAACCAGGAATTTCTTTAATATTAGCAACACAACAACCTGGTGAAATTCATAGAGATGTTATGACTCAAAGTGATCTTGTTATAAGCCATAGAATTACTGCAAAACCAGATATTGAAGCATTAAATGGTATGATGCAAACTTATCTAATATCAGACTTACAAAAATATCTAAATGATTTACCAAGATTAAAAGGAAGTGCAATAATCTTAGATGATAATTCAGAAAGAATTTATCCAATGAGAGTTAGACCAAAAATAAGTTGGCATGGTGGAGAAGCCCCTAGTTCCGTAAAAATTGAGAAGAAATTAGAATTATAAAATGAAAAATAGAAAATATTTAATTAGCACAATTATCATCATAATTTTAATTAGTTCTTTGACAATTTCTGGATGCAATAAAGGAGTTAAACAATATAATAAACAAAAATTTCAAGAAGATGAAAATAACTGCGAAAAGAATTGTCTTCCCGATACAATAACATATGATTTCTTTGGAGTTGATTTTAATTTGGGAATAGCACCTACTAGAGATGATGTAGTAAAAGAAACCCGGGATTATATTGAAGTGATGAAATCATTACACATCACAACGATAAGTCCAGAACCAATGCCTAGAACTTGGCATCAAATTGAACCAAATCCACCAGAGAATAATGTTCACATATATAATTGGGAAACAATGGATGCTTTTATAAAAGCTTTTCATGATGCTGGTTTTGTTCTAGATTATACAATTCAACCACAATCAAATTGGGCAACAGAGGTAAGCAGAGATAATTTTGATGGTCAACTTTGCTGTTCTATGAGTCCGCCAAAAGAAGAATACTGGGATGACTGGCAGTTGCTAGTACAAAATATTGTTGAAAGGTATGATGCTGACGGAATTGGAGAAGAACCAAGCTGGTTGACTCATCCAATGTTTAGATTCTTTTCAATCGGTATTGAACCAGATACTAAATCACATTGGGAAAATTATGGTGGCACTCCAGAAAAATATGAAAGATTATTACAGTTATCAAAAAAAGCTGTGAAATTAGCAAATGAGAATGTTATTTTTGCAAGAGGTAGAGCAAACCCAGGAACGAAATTTGATACTGATGATTACGTTGATATTGTATATACTGATGAATTCAAAAGGCTATCTCACATGTATAAATCATTACAAATCTATGATAATAGTTATGAGATATTTGGAATAAATTATAACGATTACTATACAGAATTGCTTAATTATGTTCCATGGTTAAAAAGTGAAATGAATAAAAATGGTTATGAGACATCTTTTTATGTGCATGATGCAATGGGAGCTCTCTACATACGAAAACCAAAAAGTAAAATTCTATCTTATTATCCTGATGATATTATTGAGATTATAGATACTTCAAATCATCCAGATAATAGTGAAATGAAGAAATTATATTTTGCTGACCAATCAAGAACTGTTTCCAAAAAAGCAGTAATTGCACTGTATACAGGAATGCAATTCTTTTCATTACAGCCCTCTTTTGATGGTGTAACGTGGAATGATGAGAAATGGACTCATGCAGGTATTATAGATTTTGCTGAATATAAGAATAACGGGCAAAATGTTTTCAAAGCATTAAAGCCAAGCTATTATACATACAAACAATTAATTGAAAAAGTTGTTGGAGCAGATAGAAATGTTGAGAAGCTTAATCTCGGAGATAATGTTTATGCATTTAAGTTTATGAGGAATAATGAGCCTTTTATGTTCATTTGGTATGAAGATGTTTTTGATGTTGATTCTAAAACAGGATTAGTAAGGAGAAACCAATTGAAAACAGTTGATTTATCCGATTATTTCATTGGAGATGTAAAGGTTACCAACATCGTAACAGAACTTGATTCAAATTGGAATCCAATTTATCCTTCAAATAAAATTGTTTCTGCAAATTCAATTCAGATAGATGAAACACCAATTTTCATAGAAAAACAATGAAAGATAAACTCGCATTTAAAGCTAGAAAAGAAGGTTATAGAGCCAGATCAGCCTATAAATTAATTCAAATAAATAAGAAGCATGATATAATTAAAGAAAATGATAAAGTTCTAGATATTGGTTGTGCTCCAGGAAGTTGGATGCAAGTTGTTCTTAATTTAAATGCTTCTGTTCTAGGAATTGATATTAGTGAAATTAAACCACTAAAAAATGCTAAATTCATTTTAGGAGATATATTAGAAGATAAAATTCTAGAAAAAATTAAAGGAAAGTTTGATGTCATTATAAGTGATATTTCTCCAAAAATAACAGGTATAAAAGAAATAGACAAATTTAAATCTTCAAAATTAATTGGAAGAGTTTTTGAAATGACAATTCTACACTTAAAAAAGAATGGTAATCTTGTTTGTAAAATTTTTCAAAGTGAGGACAGTAACAAAATTCTAAGAAATATGAAGAAACATTTTAAACTTGTTAAAATATTCAAACCAATGGCTTCTAAAAAAAGAAGTAAAGAAGTTTATCTCATAGCAAAGTTCTATAAAGGCTGAATATCTAAACAAACTCTATACAATCTAGGAGAATATTGACCACATTTAACTCTTCTTAAAATTTTAAAACCTTTCAATTTTATTCTTTTAATTTCATCTTCTTGTAAAAACATATACAAATGGATTATTCCTTTTGATTTAATAACTTTCAAAGCTAAATCCAAATAAGTTTTAGCTCCTTTGGGTAATGGCATTAAAATTCTATCAAATTTCTTACCAAATTTAGGAACAACTTTCCGAACATCACTACAA
>NZBH01000050.1 GCA_002687815.1 archaeon
AACCATAATTGTCTTTTGTTTTAGAAGAGTAAACATTGTAGTTAATGGAACATCTAACAATGTTCTGCTACCTATAAACCAATATAGATGATTAACAGATAATAAAATTGCAGCCATTAATCCAACTGGCCTATTTTTTAATTCTTTACCCAACAAATAAACTAGAATAATACCAGCCAATCCAAATAATAAGATAGTAATTCTTCCAGCAATAAAACTATTTGTAAAAATATTAAAAAAAGCCATAATAGTTGATGGAAGATAAGATACTACTTCTGCAAATTCTTCTGAAAAAAAATAAGAAGGTACATGTAAAAGTTTATATCCATACCACTGGTATAATGCTTCATCTGGCCATATACTATCTACAAATAGAAATTTTAGTTTTAGATATAAACCTATTAAAAAAACAACTATAAATGCAATATTATATTTATTTTTAAGAAAAGAATAAAGTCTTTCTTTAAAGTCCATAATATTTACATTACCCAATGTTTTAAAAATCTATCCGATGCATGAAAATATTTAAATAGACAAATGCCTTTATTACAATAATGGATCTATTAGGAATACCATATGCAACAATATCCTTATTGTTAATTCCATTAGTTATCTGGAGTATTATTTGGAAAGGAATAGCGTTGTGGAAATGTGGAAGAAATAATTATTTAGTATGGTTTATAGTAATTTTGATATTTAATACCGCGGGAATTTTACCAATTATTTATCTATTATTCTTCCAGAAAAAGAAAAAAAAGAAGTGATTTTGTCAACATCAACTTTATAAAATCTTTTCTTTTAGGTTGGCCTATGAAAGTTGTTGTTTTGGGTTGTAAGGACTTTCCAGCATTTAAGTATGGTAAAGATGTTGGTGGTATAGAAGTATTTTGTAATGATGTTCTAAAAAGAATTAAAGATATAGATTTTTGTCTTTTTGTTAAAAAATATAAAAATGCACCTAAAGAAGATAAAATTGAAAATATCCAAATTTATAGGATTCCTTATGTTGATTTTCCATTGTTAAGAACAGTTTCATTTAATTTTTTAGCTTTTTTTAAAGTTTTAAAACTTAAAACCGATTTAATATGGGCACATGAACCATCTGCAGGATTTTTTGCTTATTTTTTAAGTAAAATTAAAAAAATTCCATATATGTTACATATTCATTCAAGAGGAAGTTTAGAATCTGGAAAATTATTAAGGAAACTTGGTTTAAGATTTTTAGAATCTTTTGCATATAAAAGTCCAGATAAAACTATTTTTGTTTCTGAAAATATTAAAAAAGAATTATCAAAAAAAGGAGTTTTTATTCCTGTTGGTGTTGATGTTAGAAAATTTCAAAATAAAAATCAAGCATCTTTATTAAAATTTTTCAAAAATAATAAGAAAATTTGTTTTGTTGGAAGATTATATGAAGTTAAGGGTATTAGATATCTTATTTTAGCTTTTTCTAAAATAGAGAATGAAAATATAAGACTTTTTATAATTGGAGAAGGTGATCAAAAAAGAGAATTAAAAAATTTAGTTAAAGAATTAAAGATACAAGATAAAGTTGTATTTTTAAGAACTAATAAAATAGAAAGTTTATTTCCATTTATGGATTTATTTGTTCTTCCATCTTTATCTGAAGGAACACCGCATACAATTCTTGAAGCACTTGCCTGCAAAATTCCAATAGTTGCCTCAAATGTTGGAGAAATTCCAAATTTGATTAACCAAGATTATTTAGTTGAACCAAAAAATGTTGAAGATTTGAAAGATAAAATTTTGTTAGCATTAAAAGAAAAATATATTTGTAATTTAGACAAAAAATATTTAATAGAAAATGTTGCCAAAAAAATTGAAGGTGAATTAAGATGAAAATAGCAATGGTAATTCCGGATTTTCCACCTATCATGGGTGGTGGAGAGATTTTTGCTTATGAAATCGCTAAGAGATTAGCAGAAAAACACGAGATTCATGTTATTACAAGGCTACCAACAAAAGCCCATTTTAACAGAAATAATACTTCTTATCAAAAATTACTTGCTTATGAATTTTCAGAAAATATTCATATTCACAGGGTTAAATTTTTTGATGTAAAGGATATAAGATTATTTTCATCCATTTTCCCAATGTATTTTAAATTATTACAAGTAATTAAAAAATATAAAATAGATTTAATACACGGGGTTATGATATTTCCAGCAGCACAAATTTGTGCTTTAGCAAAAATAAAAACTAAAAACACATTTTTTTTAACGTTACAGGGATTTATTATAGATATTGTAAGAGAAGATAAAACAATCTTCGATTTATATCTTGGATTACTAAAACCTTTAGCAAAATTTGGGATAAAAAAAGCTGATTTTGTACATTGTGTTTCTAATAATGTAATGAGAAAAGCTTTAGAATTTTATAGAACAAATAAAATAAAAATAATTCCTAATGGGGTTGATACAAAATTATTCTCGCCAGATATTAAAACAAATATTAGAGAAAGATTTAATATTAAAAAAGATGAAATTCTTGTTGCGACAGTTTCTAGATTAGCACCAAAAAATGGTATAGAATATCTTGTTAAAGCAGCAAAACAGATTTCACAAAAACAAAAAAACATAAAATTTTTAATTGTTGGCGGGGGACCATTAAAAGAAAAACTTAAAGATTTATCATCAGGTTTTGAAAAAAATATAATTTTTACAGGTAATATACCCCATGATGAAACTCCAAAATTTTTAGCAGCATCTGATATTTTTGTAAGACCGTCAATAACAGAGGGTTTTGGAATTTCATTTGTAGAAGCAATGTCATGTGGTTTACCAATTATAACTACAGAAGCTGTTGGTAAATTAAAAATTCTTAGAGATAGAGAACATGGATTCATAATTAAATCAAAGAATGTTGATGAATTAGTTATTGCACTAAATAAACTTATTCAAAATAAAAGTTTAAGAAATGAATTTGGAGAGAAAGCGAGAAAATATGCTATTAAACATTATGACTGGAATATTGTTGTTGAAGAAATAGAAAAAGAGATGCTTAAATTAATATAATTAATCTCTTTTAATAAATTTGTAAGTATATAATCTTTTTAAATGTAATATATAATTCAAATATTCTCCTAAATTCAGTTTACTTTCACCAACATTTCTATTTAAGAAGATATAAGGAATTTCTTTAACAGTTTTATAATTGCCTTTTACTAAAATCTCTAATAATATTTTATAACCAATAGGATTTAATTTAACATTATCAATAATTTCTTTTTTAAAAAAGAAAAATCCAGACATAGAATCCTTTATCTTAGTTAGTGGTCTAGCTAAAGTAGTAGCACCTATTGATATTAATTTTCTATAAAATGGCCATTCTTCTACGCTACCATCTTTAATTAATCTAGAACCAATAACTAAATCAGCTTCATTATCTAAAATTGGTTGTAATAATTCTGAAATCCTAGATGTTGGATGACTTAAGTCAGCGTCTATAACACCAAAAATATTACCATCAGCAGCGTTAAATCCATCTAAAACTGCAGAACTTAGACCAAATTTACCTTCTCTTTTGATAACTTTTAAAGGATATTCTTTAGATAGATTTTCTGCAATTTGAGCTGTACCATCAGGGGAATTATCATCCACTATTATTAGTTCTACATCAAGATTATGACAATCTTTGAATATATTTAAAATAAGTTTTTCTATATTTTTAGATTCATTATAGGTTGGGGTTATTAGTGAGATTTTCATTGCCTTAAATTAATAAGATGATTAAGAGAATTAACCCAATGATACTTATTGTTAACCCTATAGTATCATAAGTAATTTTCTCCCAAATTAATTCTACTGTGTTGGTATTAGCTACTTCAATTAGCATTAAATCAGTAAATGTTCTATAAACTTTCAATTTATTTCCATCCTCATCATAAGCTTTCCAGTGTGGAGAATAATTTATTTTTATGTATACTGGTACTTTCTTATCAGATTTTTCAAGGTTAATTGATATATTTTCTATCCTAATATTATAATCTAAAATATTTTTACTATCAAATTCAATTGGTTTTATATCTAATATTGTATCTACTTCTAAACCTGTTTCAATTTTTTCTTGAAGTAAAGGTATTTTATAATATTTTTTTGGGATAAGCTCTTCTTCATTTAATCGTCCAAGATATATAACTGGTTTAAATTCAGGGATTTCAATAATAGGCCTTACATTTTTTGCTCTATAAACTTTAAAATTATGAGTTTCTATTTTAGTAGGAAATTTTTCAGGTTCTAAAAAATATTTTATTGGATTCTTGAACATACTAAAACTAAAATCATAAATTTTTTCAGTACAATTTCCTAAATTAAATAAAAATTCGTATTCATCAGATATTAAATCTTCTTGTGTTATAAATATTTTGGCCCCAATAAAACTTAGATAATCATTATATTCTTTTGGGATTATTATATAATCTCTTCTTGGTCTTGGTCCCATGCTCCCTTTAACACCAGATACATTAAAGAGAAGTGGAAGGATATTTGGATCAGCATAATATCTGTATTTATTATCAGTTAAATATGGTTTCAATCTTTCATAATTATCCGATAAATATAATTTTTCACAAGAATCTTTGGTTATAATCCCCTTATCTTCAATTAACTTTACTCCATCTTGTCTTAAATATACATTAATTAATAATCCAGAAAAAATGAACCACAATATTAAAAGGAAATATCCAACTTTTTTAAACTTAATAGATTTAATTATTTTAAAAAAACCGTAAGATAAGAAGACTAGCAATAATATTGATGTTAATATTGTTGCTTTAAACCGACCTATAAATACCTTGTTTAATATTCTTGCTAATCCCAATGGTAAATAAGGAAAAACAACAACCGGTATGATAGATAAAAAAGCTAAAACTGTTGTAAAATAAGATAAGACCTTATACTTTTTGAATAATTTAAAGAGACCATATAATGCTAATAAAATAAAGGGCCCTAAGGAGACTAAATAAATAAATATTGGGTTAAATCCAGTTAGTGTATCTGCCCAATAAACCTGTTCTATTAAAGCAGGGAATAACCAAAATCCAGCTAGTAAAATAGAAATAAATAAACCCAGTGCTATTTTTATTGCTTTCCAAATATCAATAAATAAGAAAGTAATAAAGAAAGAAAGAGCCAGTAGTGCAAATAAACTGTGGTGAAAAATTAAACACAAAAACATGAAAAAGACAAACAAAAAATAGTCAAATTTAGTTCTTTCTTTTAAACCAATAATACTTAATCCTAAAAATCCAAACCCTAATGCCAAGAAATTCGTATGATGCCCTTGAATAAATACTTCATTAACAAATCTTGCAAAGAAAATTAGTAAAACAGAACTAATAAATGCTATTTTTTTATTGCTAAATCTAGAAACAAATACATAAAAAGCTAGAACAGTAAAAATATAACTTATAATATTAATTATTATATCATTAAAGATGACCGGAAGGCTTGTTATTAATGTTGAAATAATAACCAAAATATGAGTTCCAGGAGCATACATCTGTAATAAAGGGTAACCTATATGCCAGAAAGGCACCCAATTAACAAAAGTTTGTTTTATTGGTAGTAAAAAATTCCATAAAAATATATTTTTAGCATGATAAGCCCAAAAATCAGTTGCAGGAAATTTAGATATCAAAAAAGTAATTATTGGTATTGCTAGAGAAAGACAAAATATAATTAAGAATTTAGTATTTTCTTTTTTGTCTTTAATAAAAAATCTTAAATTAATAAAGAACAAAATAGCTAAAAAAAATAAAATTCCAATAAACAAAATCCTAATTTGCAAGGTTATATTAAATAATTTTAACTCGCTTAAGATAATTCCAATTAAAACTAAAATACCAATAACTAAGCCAAAACTATGGGTAACAAATTCAATTAAGCTGAGATTCTTTTTATCAAAAATAGAAAATAGGTTTAATCTTTTTTCCATCTTTTTATTTTAAAAAGAAAAATTTAAATAACTTGTCAAATCCAAGAAAAAAGAGCATTTTGGGATTCTATACTCAATAATGGAAATTAATATAAAAGGATTCTTTTTAGGTGAAAAAAATGAAAAATGTTAAAGAGGAAACTCTTAAGGCCTTGGATTTAAGGATTTTTGGATTTTATGGAGATATTACTAAATTAAAGAAAGGTGTAATGCCTTTGCCAAAAGTTGCCAAATATCATCCAACCTATCTTTGTAATCATAATTGTATAGGTTGTGATTATTCTGAGCAAAATAAAAAATTCCATCATAAAACATCAAATAAAGATGCTAATAAATTAATTGATGAATTTATAAGACTTAAAGTAAGATCTGTAGATTTTTCTGGAGGGGGAGAAGCAACTTTACACCCTGAATTTAATAATATGGTATTGAAACTAGCTAAGCATAAAATTAGTATGGGTTTGTTAACCAATGGAAGTATGTTGAAAGGAGAGTTATTAAAAAATATAGTAAAACATGGGGCTTATATAAGAATTAGTTTGGAATCTGGGAGTGAAGAGGTTTTTAAGAAAGTTAAAAGGGCTAGTGGTGAAGAATTCCAAGGGATTTTAGAGAACATAAGAAATGCACTTGTGTTAAGAGACAAACTTAATCAAGATTGTGATATTAGCCTTAAATTTACAGTAGGCAAAGAGAATTATGAAGACATGGAAAATGCTATTAAATTAGCAATTGATCTAGGCGTAGATTCTATACAATTCAAACGTTATAGAAATGTAAGGGAAATGTTTGAAGATTGGGAGAGATTAAATTTAGTTTTAGATTCTTTAAAAAAAGAATATAGCGATAGAATTCCTGTTTTAGGAGATTTTACTCCTTCAAAATTAATTGGAAATTGTTGGTTAAATCCTTTAGAATTTGTAATAGATGCTTATGGAGATGTTTATATGTGCCATTATTATAGGCACAGGATGAAAGACCATTATTTGGGGAATATGTTAAAACAAAAACTTGAAAATTTTTGGGGAAGCAAGGAACATTGGGATAAAATTAGGAAAATAGATCCAAATAAATGTAATGTTTATGATTGTTCATTCCACCATAAAAATGCCCTGATGGATCAATGTATTAATAGAAAAATTTTGGATTTTATATAAAATGATACCAGTATGTGAACCAACTTTAAAAGGAAATGAATTAAAATATGTTTCTGATTGTATTAAAACTGGTTGGGTATCTTCTGTTGGTAGTTATGTTACCAAGTTCGAAGAAGAATTTTCTAAATACTGTGGTGTTCAAAATGGAGTGTCTTGTAATGGTGGTACAGCGGCCTTGCATTTAGCTTTAGAAGCATTAAAAATTAAGCCTGGTAGTGAAGTCATTATTCCTAATTTTACTATGATATCTACAGCATTTGCTGTTCAATATGCTGGACTAAAACCAGTTGTTGTTGATGCTAATCCAAAAACTTGGAATATTGATGTTTCTCAAATAGAAGATAAAATAACAGATAAAACAAAAGCAATAATTGCCGTACATATATATGGTCACCCTTGTGATATGGATGAAATAAATAAAATAGCCAAAGACCATAATTTGTTTGTTATAGAAGATGCTGCAGAAGCACATGGTGCAGAGTATAAAGGTAGGAAAACAGGTAGTTTATCTGATTTAGCTTGTTTTAGTTTTTATGGTAATAAAATTATAACAACCGGAGAAGGTGGTATGATTCTTACTAATAATAAAGAGTTTGCTGAAAGAATGGAGTATTTAGGAAATTTAACTTTTAAAAAACCAAGATATATCCATGATGAAATTGGGTGGAATTATAGGATGCCAAATACAAATGCAGCAATTGGTCTTGCACAGGTAGAAAGAATCGAGGAATTAGTCAAAGGTAGAAGAGATAATGCAAAATGGTATAATGAATTATTAAAAGATGTTGATGGGATTACTTTACCAGTTGAACAATCATATGTTAAAAATGTTTATTGGATGTATGGTATTATAATAGAAGATAATTTTGGAATTACTAGGGATAAGGTTATAGAAAAATTATTGGAGTTGGGGGTTCAAACAAGACCATTTTTTTGGCCAATGCATTTACAGCCTTCAATCAATACAAAAAATAAAGATGATTCTTTCCCTGTTTCCGAAAAATTAGGAAAACAAGGGTTATATTTGCCATCAAGCAGCCATTTGACTAAAGAACAAGTAGAAGAAATTGTTGAAAAAATAAAATCATTAAAAAAATGAAAAAAGTTATATTTCTTGATAGGGATGGTACAATTAATGAGGACTCTGGTTTTGTTTATAAAATAGAGGATTTTAAGTTTTTGCCAAAAGTTATAGATAGTCTTAAATTATTGTCAAAAGAGAATTTTAAATTTATAATAGTAACAAACCAGAGTGGTATTGGTAGGGGATATTACACTGAAGAAGATTTTTTAAGATTTAATAACCACATAGTTAACGAACTTTTAAAGGATGGAATAAAAATAGAAAAAACATACTATTGCCCACACCATCCAGAACACGGTGTTGGTGAATATAAAATGGATTGTACTTGTAGAAAACCAAAAACAGGTTTAGTTATAAAAGCTAAAGAGGAGTTTGGTATAAATTTATTAGAGAGTATTATGATAGGTGATCATCCGGGTGATGTAGAAATGGGAAAAAAAGCTGGTTGTAAAACAATATATGTATTAACAGGCCATGGTAAGAGACATGAAGTAGATTCTAAAGAAGTAAATTTTATAGCTAAAGATCTTTATGAAGCTGCTAAGTGGATTCTAAATAATAAATAAAATGAAAAAAATAGTTTCAGTTATATTACCCACATTTAATGAAAGAGAAAACATAAAAGAAGTTATTGATAGTGCTCTTTATCATATAAAGCACCCAGTTGAAATTTTGGTAGTAGACGATGACAGCAAGGATAAAACCTGGCAATATGTTCAAGATTTAGAATATAAAAATGTTAGAGTTTTAAGAAGGATGAAAAATCCAGGAATAGCTGCTTCTATAGGTGAAGGTATAGAAAAATCATTGGGAGATATTATTGTCTGGTTAGATGCAGATATGAGTCATCCTCCAAAACATATTCCACATTTATTAGAAGAAATTGATAATGATTATGATATTGTAATAGCTTCCAGGTTTGTTCCTGGTGGAAAAGATTTAAGATCAAAATTAAGAATATTTACTAGTTACCTCTTTAATCTTTATGCAAATATATTATTAAGTGGAGTAAGAGATTATGATAGTGGTTTTATAGCAGTAAATAAAAAGGTATTTGATAAAGTTAAATTTCCTGGAGAAGGCTATGGATATTATTTTATTAAATTTGTATATGAATGCAAAAAAAATGGATTTAAGATTAAAGAGATTCCTTTTGTAAATGTTGATAGAGAAAAAGGAGTTTCTAAAACAGCAGATTCTTTTTTTAAATTACTTAAGTGGGGTTTTATTTATGGAAAAGAGGTTTGGAAAATAAAATTTGGAAGATGAAGATTATATTATTAAATCCACCCTATAATGAAGAGGAAATGTCTGGGAAAACTAGTTTGAAAAGAGTATCAAATGTAATTCCACCTTTAGGTCTTGCTTATTTAGCTGCAGTCTTAGAAAAAGAAGGTTATAAGGACATTAAAATAATAGATTGCCTTCTTGGGTTAGAACATAATAAACTTATTAAAATTTTACAAGAAGAAAAACCAGATATACTTGGAATGATGACAACTTCTACTACTTTTTATAGTGTTGTTAATGTGGCAAAAGATGTTAGAAAATTATTGCCTAAAACAGTAATTGTTATTGGTGGACCCCATGTTACATCCTTGCCAGAAGAAGCAATGAAACATGGAGATCTTTTTGATGTTGGTATTACTGGAGAAGGGGAAATTACTTTATTAGAAATTGTTAAAACCATTGACAAAAAAGGATGGCCAACAGATCTTGAAGAGGTTGATGGATTAGTTTATAAAAAAGAAGATAAAATTGTTTTTACAAATCCAAGAAAATATATTGAAAATTTGGATGACATTCCACACCCAGCAAGACATTTATTGCCTCCACTAAAGAATTATCATCCAACAGCAGCTTCTTATAGAAAATTACCTTATGCTGTTATGATAACAAGTCGTGGTTGTCCTTCTCTTTGTACATTTTGTGATAGATCTATTTTTGGTGTTATTTATAGAGAATATAGTGCAGAATATGTTTTAGAGGAAATTGACGAACTTATTAACAAATATGGTGTTAGGGAAATAAGATTTTTTGATGATACATTTACTCTTAATAAAAGAAGATTATTCAAAATTTGTGATGGTTTAAAAAAGTATAATCTTTCTTGGACATGCTTGACTAAAGCTAATCTAATTAATGAAGAAATGTTGAGAAAGATGAAAGAAGCAGGATGCTGGCAAGTTCTTTATGGACTCGAATCTGGTGATGAAAGGATAATGAAATTATTGAAGAAAGGAACTACGGTGGAAGATAATGAAAGGGCAGTAGAACTTACACATAAAGTTGGTCTAAGTGTTAGGGCAGATTTTATAATTGGAACACCGGGAGAAACTTATGAAAGTGCTAGAAAGACTGTAGATTTTGCTAAAAGAATGAATATGGATTTTGCTCATTTCAATAAGTTTACACCATATCCAGGAACTGAAATTTATAATAATTTGATAGAACACGGATCAAAATTTAATTTTGACATCCCCTATAGTCAATTAGATCATAAACATAGTATATATGTTCCAGAATCAATAAATCTGTCTGAAGGAGAATATGGAGAATTTATTAATGGTTTATACAAAGAGTATTATTTAAGACCGCAATACATATTCAAACAAATTTTTGGAATAAGATCTTTTGAAGATATTAAAAGATTATTTAATGGATTTTTAGCTATTATTGGGCTTTAAACTTTAAAGAAAACCTTATAAACATTTTTTTTGAATTTAATTTCAATATGAAGATATTAATTGTTACTACAATATTTCCACCAGATATAGGTGGTCCAGCTACTTATAGTTATGAAATTGCCAAAAGATTAACTAAGTTAGGACATAAAGTTGTTATAGTTACTTATGGTAATAAGCAAAATAAAAAAATTAATGGATTCTGTGTTTATTATATAAAGTATCCAGAAATATCTAAAATATTTAATTATCCTTATAGGTTAATAAATGCATTTTTGGTTACAAAAAAAATTACTAAAAAATTTAATCCAGATATTATCTATGCACAAAATCCAGATATGGCTGGAATTCCTTCTTATCTGGTATCAAAACTTTATAGAAAAAAATTTGTATTAAAATTTGTAGGTGATTGGGTTTGGGAATTTGCAAAAAATAAAAATCTGACAGATTTAACATTAGAAGAATTTTATAATAACACTAATGACAAACCAATAATAAAAATAATGAAGAAAGTTGAAAAAAAGATAATTAATTCCACCAACCAGATTATAACCCCAAGTCATTATTTAAAATTATTACTAAAAAGTTGGTCTATCAAACCAAAAATAGATGTAGTTTATAATGCAGTTAAATTAGATAAATTTGATAAAATTAATTTAGAAGGAAAGAATATAATAGCCGTTGGAAGACTTGTTCCTTGGAAAAAATTTGATGATATTATAAAAACAATATCAAAAATAAATGCTAATTTAATAATTGTTGGTTCTGGTCCAAAACTTGAAGATTGGAAAAATTTGGTTAATAAATTAAATCTTAATAAAAAAGTTAAATTTCTTGGAAGCTTAGATCGTAAAGAAACATTGGCTTATATAGAAGCTTCTGATATTTTGATTTTACCTTCTCTTTACGAAGGTCAATCTCATGTACTACTAGAAGCTATGGCATTAAAAACACCTATAATTGCTTCTAATATCTCTAGTAATACAGAATTAATCAAGGAAAGGGGTATTTTAATTCAACCAGGTGATTTAGAACAATTAGAAAAGGAAATTAAAGATACCTTAGATGGTAAGAATTATACTTCTGAAGCTTATAATTTTATTAAAAAAAATAACACATGGGATATTTTAGTTAAAAAAACTTTAGAGGTATTAAAATGAGAGTTTTAATGCTAGGCTTAGATGAATTCTCAAATAATCTTAAGAAATCCAGCCCATTTTTCATTCACCATAAAAAATTTACAGATTATGTGGGGGAAATTCATAATTTATGTATTTCTAAGGATAAAAATTTTGAATTTAATTATTATAAGGATAGTAAGATTCATGCAATTAGAATTTCAAAAATATTGTTTCCAATTAAATCTTTTTTTGTTGGTTTGAAATTAATTAAAAAATATAATATACAAGTAATTCATACACAAGATCCAATCCTAACCGGATTACCGGGATTTTTACTATCTTTATTTACAAAAAAAAGATTAATAGTAAGTTTTTATGGTTTTATTCCAGACGATAAGTGGATTAATAGCAAATGGTACCTTAAAAGAAGTAAATTTATAAAATCCTTCTTAGAATTTTTAAAAGCTGTTGGTCTAAGTTTCTTAAGTTATACTTTGGTTAGAATTATTTTATTAAGAGCATCCAAAGTTAGGGTTTTAAATCAAGTTTTAGGAGATTATGCAATTAAACTTGGTTGTGATCCTAAAAAAGTATTTATTATTCCTATGAGAGTTAGTTTAGAAAATTTACAAGAGAAAAAATTAAACAAAGACAAGTTTGTAATTCTTAATATAGGCCAATTAATTCCAAGAAAAGGTATTGATTATTTGATTAAAGCAATGCCATTAATATTAAAAAAGATACCAAATGCATGGTTATACATTGGTGGCTATGGTTTTGAAGAAGAATATCTTAAAAAAATCTCTGGTGAAAATATTAAATTTCTTGGAAGCTTAACATCAGAACAAGTTTTACAGCAAATGGCAGATGCAAATGTTTTTGTTTTACCAACATTATCCGAGGGAATGGGTCAAGTTCTATTAGAAAGTTTATCTGTTAAAATACCTGTTATTGCAACAAACGTTGGAGGGATACCAACTTTTATAAATGAGGGTAACGGGGTTTTAATTAAACCATATTCAATAAAAGAAATTGCAGATTCAATTATTTTTATTAAAAATAATCCAGAAAGAGCAAAAAAATTAGTAGAAAAAGGACATAACATGGTTAAAGAAAAATATAATTTAGAAAGAGTTGCTAAATTGGTTGGGGAGTTAATGAAGTCTGTTGGTTATAATTAAAATGGAAATATTTACTTATGATTATTATGAAGAATTATTAAAAGCATTTAAGAATAATGGATATGAGTTTGCTTTTTTCGATAATTTAGATTTAATAAATAAAAAAGATGCAAAAGTTGTTATCCTAAGACATGATGTTGATTTTGATATACAAAAAGCTAAGATTATGTGTGATATTGAAAAAAAGCACAACATATTTTCCACCTATTTTTTTATGTTAAATTCTAAATTTTATAATATCCATAATCTTGAAAATTACAAAATAATTAAGAAAATAATATCTTTAGATAATAAGTTGGGAATACATTTTGATGAAACTAGTTATGAAGATAAAAATAAATTGAACAAATTTATTTTAAATGAAATACATTTTTTTGAAACTTTGTTTAAACAGAAGATACAAGTTCTTTCTTTCCACCGCCCAATAGAAGAAATACTGTTAGACAAAATTCAAATTCCAATAGCACACACATATCAAAAATTATATTCAAAAGACATTAAGTATCTTTCAGATTCTAAAAAAGAAATGTGTGGAGGAGATTTTTTAGATATTATTAATAGTAAAAAATACAAAAAAATACAGCTTTTAATTCATCCTTTTTGGTGGAATAAAACTAATAGAAGTGCATCATTGGATTATGAGGATTTTATAAAAAGAAAAAATACAGAATTGAAAAAAGAAATATCCAATAATAGCGATATATATGTTTTTCAGGAGAATAATGGATAATAAAAAAATATTAATTATTGGTGCATCTCACCATAGTAAGGTATTAATAGATAGTTTTCTTAGTTCCGGTGGCAGAGGAGAAGAGATCTGCGGGTATTTAGATGACAATACTTCTTTATTAAATAAAACTGTAAATGGATATAAGGTTCTTGGTAAGATAGAAGATATAGAAAAATTTAAGGGAAAAGTTGGTTTTGTTTTGTATGCCATAGCATCTATAAAATTTATTAAAAAAAAGGAAGATATTATTAAAAAGATAAAGAATCTTGGGTTTAAATTTTATACTATTATCCATCCTACAGCAATTATTTCTAATCAATCTGTAATAAATGAAGGTGTATTTATTGGACCAGGAGTAATAATTCAACCAGGAACAATAATTAAAAATCATGTAACAATTTATTCTGGAAGTATTATCGAACATGACAATAAGATTGGTGATTATAGTTTTATAGCACCAGGCGTAGTTACTTCTGGAAATGTTTCAATAGGAAAAGGAGTTTTTGTTGGAACAAGAAGCTGTATTAAGAATAATGTTCAAATAGGTGATTATTCAATTGTTGGAATTGGATCTAATGTTATTAATAATGTTGAAAAGAATAAATTAGTCTTTGGAAATCCAGCAAGAGTTATAAAATGAAAATTTTAATGGGAGTTTCAACTGTTGATCCAAAAGATTCAGCAACAGGGTTTATTTTAGATCTAGTTAAAAGTTTATCAAAGAAAGTAGATCATATTTATTTAATTGCCTTACAAGGAGAAAATAATAATTTACCTGAAAATATTACCTTATTTAAGATTCCAAAGTCAAATAAAATTAAAAAATTATTTATTTTTAATAAATATGTTTTACAAATAATATCAAGATATAAACCAGATTTGGCTTTTACCCATATAAGGGAATTTTTATCAATTAACATTGGAATTTGGTGTAAGCTTTTCAGAAAACCACATGCATTTTGGTATTGCCAAGGTCAAGATCTAAGTTACCCTGGTTGTGAAGTTAATTTAAGAAATAGAATTGCATTAATGATTCCAAATATAATTTTAACTGGTTCAGAAATAATCAAAAATGGTTATATAAAAAAC
>NZBH01000051.1 GCA_002687815.1 archaeon
AACAATTATCAATAATATTAGGAGCTAAATTTGGAAGTCTTCTTTCATTAGGTATTGGACCAATTGTAACAGCATCTATCGTCTTGCAATTGTTGAATGGTTCTGGTATTTTAAAGATAGATATGACTACAGAAGATGGTAAGAAAACTTTCCAAGGTTTACAGAAAGTATTGGCTTTATTTTTTATTATATTTGAAGCAATAATTTATGTTTTTATGGGTGGTTTGGCACCGTCTGCTGCTTTAACGGGTTCGGTTTTTAGATCTGTACAATTTTTATTAGTATTCCAGTTATTTTTAGGCGGTTTGCTGATATTATTCATGGATGAGGTAGTTGCTAAATGGGGATTTGGTTCTGGTATTAGTTTATTTATAGCAGCTGGTGTTTCAGAACAAATTTTTATTACTGCTTTGAGCCCATTAAATAGTGCTGGTAGATTAGCATGGGGTTCTGGTCTTCCTGCTATAGGAAAAGTTTGGATATTCTTTACTTCTTTATTTAATGGAGATATAGTAAGCATGGGTCTTGCATTTGCAGCAATTGCTTCAACTATTTTTGTATTTTTATTAGCGGTATATGCACAAGCAATGAAAGTAGAAATACCTCTGTCTTTTGGTAGAGTCAGAGGTTATGGAATTAGATGGCCTTTAAGATTTATTTATACTTCAAATATACCAGTAATTTTAGTTGCAGCGCTAATGGCGAATATGCAATTATGGGCTAGATTGCTTGAAAGATGGGGTTATCCGCTATTAGGAACCTTCAGTGGGAACACTCCTGTTACTGGAATAGTATCTTGGCTATTTTCTCCAAATGTTGTTAGAAATTTATTAACTGGTACGTTACAAGGGATAGATTTAGCTCATGCTGGAGTTTATATATTATTTATGATGGGTGGAGCAGTAATATTCTCTATATTTTGGGTACAAACCTCTGGAATGGATGCAAGAAGTCAGGCAAAACAGATTATGTCTTCTGGTTTACAAATTCCAGGATTTAGAAGAGACCAAAGAGTCTTAGAAAGGATCTTGGGTAGATATATATTTCCATTAACAATAATGGGTGCTTTGACAGTTGGTTTTTTAGCAGCCTCAGCAGACCTTTTAGGAGCTTTAAGCAGGGGTACTGGAATATTATTAGCTGTAATGATCATTTATAAGTTGTATGAAGATGTTTCTAAGCAACATATGATGGATATGCATCCAATGTTGAGAAAAATGATGGGCAAGTAAGGTTTAATAAACAAAACCTTTAAAAATAGAAAAACTAAATTTATATTGTAAAATGTTTGATTCATTTTTTAATACGGTATTGGGACCATTGATAGAATGGTCACCATTAGGAACGATTGTAATAGTGTCTTTTGCGTTAACATCACTAATTACTCTAGTCTATAAACTAATGACAGACCAAGAATTAATGAAATCTTTAAAAGCTGAGATAAAAGGATTTCAGCAAGAAATGAAAGAGCATAAAGAGGATAAAGAGAAGATGATGGAACTTCAGAAAAGGGCTATGGAAAAGAATATGAAGTATATGAAGCATAGCATGAAACCAACATTAATTACATTTGTTCCAGTAATTATTATTTTTGGATGGTTAAGAACTACCTTTGAGTCAATTGGTAAAATAATGATACCAATAGTATCTGTTAATTTGAGTTGGTTTTGGATATATCTTGTATGTTCAATTGTTTTTAGTATTGTTCTTAGAAAAATTCTAAAAGTAAATTAAAAATGGCAGTAAAACATAAATCAAGAAGTTTGAGAAGAGTCTCTAGAAAATTACCTGGTGGAAAGGTTACAATTCAATATAAAAAAAGAAAACCAGGAAGAGCTAAATGTAGTAATTGCGGTAAACCTTTAATGGGTGTGCCAAGAGAGCTTCCATCTAAAATGAAGACTTTATCTAAAACAGAGAAAAGACCTGAAAGACCTTATGGTGGAGTTTTATGTTCTAAGTGTATGAGAAGTAAAATAATAAAAGAAGTAAGAAAATGAAAATTGGACAAATTTGTGTTAAAATTTCTGGTAGAGAAGCAAATAAGAAATGTGTTATTGTTGATATTGTTGATGATACATTTGTTTTAATAGATGGTAATGTTAGAAGAAGAAAATGCAATGTTAAACATTTAGAGCCTCTTGATAAAGTTTTAAAAATTTCTAAGAAAGCTTCAACAGCAAAAGTACACGAAGCAATGAAAAAAGAAAAAATCGAAATTATTGAAAGAAAAAAGAAAAAAGTTACTAAAAAAGTTAAACCTCAAAGAAAACGAAAAGTAAAAAATGACGGAAAATAATTCTCAAGAAAAATATTTAGAATTCCAAACTCTAAATCAAAAACTTGGTCAGATGAATCAAGAATTAAATTTGATGGAGCAGCAATTAATGGAACTTAAAATAATTGAAGAAAGTTTGATTAATCTTAAAAAAGTAAAACCAGGAACTAAAACTCTTTCATCTGTTGGTCCGGGTATATTTGCTGAATCTAGATTGGATAACAATAAAGAAGTTTTAATGAATATTGGAGCTTCAGTTGTAGTTAAAAAATCCATTTTAAGTGCAAAAACAACTATTTCAAATAAAGTTGAAAAAATAAATGAATTGATGAAACAATTACAAAAAGAGATAGAAAGTGTAAATGGTAATTTACAAAAACTCTCAAGAGATCTTATAGAGAGTGAAAGATAATAATAGTTATAAATTCTTTTAATTAGTCTTCTTGTTATGAATCCTTTGAGCTTTTATTCTAAAAAAGAAATTCAAAAAGCAATAGCTAAAATAGCTAAAGATAGAGAAATTGTAGTAAAATATGGGGATAAAGGTTTTGGGAAAAGGCCTGATATTGTTCAATTTGATGGAGATATTTTAGAATTAGCAAAACAAGGTGTAACTTCTTTTCATATTTCAGAGGAACATTGGTCAGATCCTTTGAAATTACAGCCAGGTATGATGAAAAAACAATTAGATGAACTAAGAACTGGTTGGGATTTTTTAATAGATATTGATGCTGAAGCCTTAGAATATTCTAAAGTTGCTGCTAATTTAATAGTAGAAGCATTAAAATTTCATGATATTAAAGATATATCTGTAAAATATTCTGGTAATAGAGGATTTCATATTGGAATTCCTTTTGAAGCGTTTCCTGACAAAGTAAATAATCAAGATACAAAGATGTTATTTCCTGAAGGTACAAGAGTAATTGCTTTGTATTTAAAACAATTAATTGAAGAACAATTAAAAAGTATTCTTAAGAATGAAACTCCTTTTTCCTTGGTTGATGTTGATACTGTTTTAATATCTAATAGGCATACATTTAGAGCTCCATATAGTTTACATGAGAAAACTGGTTTAGCTAGTATTCCAATAAAACCAGATCAAATTTTGAGTTTTAAAAAAGAACAAGCAGAACCAGAAAAAGTAAAATTTGATATAAAATTTTTAGAAAATGTAAATAAAAATGAAGCTTCCCAATTAATAATACAGGCATTTGATTGGCATTCTAAAAATATAATTAAAGTTGTTGAGATAAAACCTAATAGGGAATATGATATTCCTAAAATAGCAGTAAAAGAGGATTTTTTTCCGCCTTGTATAAAATTTATTTTAGACGGACTAAAAGATGATGGAAGAAAAAGATCTTTATTTATTTTAATAAATTTTTTGAGTTCTCTTGGTTGGAAATCAGAAGATATGCAAAATTTGTTATTGGAATGGGATAAGAAAAATCATTCTCCTTTGAAAGATGGTTATGTAAAATCCCAATTAATGTGGTATAAAAAAAGAAAAAAAGCAATTCTTCCACCTAATTGTAGTAATGAAGCGTATTACAAGAGTATTAATATTTGTAAACCTGATAATTTGTGTAAGATGATAAAGAATCCTGTTAATTATTCTGTTAGAAAAACTAGATTTAAAAAAAGAAAGAAAAAATCTTAATTATTTCAATAAGTTTATAATTTTCTTAATGTTTTTTTTATTAAAATCTTTCTTGTAATCTTTTACTAAAGATATTAAAGTAGATTTTTTAATTTTTTTAAAACCTTTTTTTGTTAATATATCTGAAACTTTTTTTGATATTAAAAATTGACAAAATTGTGTTGTATTTTTTGGCTTTTCAGTTTTTCTGCATCTTTCAAAGTCAATCATTTTTGCATTATTTTTTTCAATTAAAATATGTTTTATTGGATGATGCATTTCTTTTTTTTCTATTTGTAAAGAATCTAAAATGTAACATTTTTCAAAAATATCTTTTAGAATTCTCTTTATGTTTTTTTTATTTGCTTTTTCCATCCAATCTAGAATTCTTTCTCCTTCAATGAATTTGTAAATAATAGAATCTTTTTTTGAATGTAATAATTTTGGACCAATTTTTTTCTTGTTTAAAATTTTTAAGAATTTAGCTTCATTTGCAATATGTTCTTTTACAGAAATATCTTTTCTTGCAACTTTTATTCCAACTTTTTTATTACCTAAAAAAGCTGTGTATACATTACTTCTTTTACCTTTTGCAAGAAATTTCTTTTTTTTAATACTAATCATAGAATAGTAAATAGAAAATTATTTAAATAAACTTCGATAATATTACTTAAAAAGAGGATTGCATGAAAAAAATAAGTTTATTTTTATTTAGCCTGATTATTTTGTCTTCATTTGTATTTGCAACAACTAGTATTGAAAAAGGTGCTGATTGGCTTGTAAATAATACAGATTGGAAAGATGATGGTATTGAAGAAGTAACTTTTTCTATTTTATCTTTAGATTTGGCTGAATTCTCTAATGAAGTTGAAGAAGGATTAGATGAGCTTTTAAAAAGAGAAAATTCTGGTGATTGTTGGCCTAAAGGTACTTGTAAAGTAAAAGAAACAGCTTTGGCTTTATTAGTTCTTAATCATCTTGATAAACCAACTTCTGAAGTTTTAGATTGGCTTTATGATGCACAAATTTCTGCTTTAGATACTGGGACTTTCTGGATTCAGATGGCATCTGATGTTGATGGGGATTGTGTTTTAAATTATGATGGTAAGAAAAGAACATTTACACTTAAAGATAATAAAATTGCAAAATGTAGTAATAATCCTTGGTTAGATGTTGATTGTATTGAGAAAAATTTCATGGTTGATTCTTTAAGTAGAGAAGTAGATGTTGATTGTTCTTCTTTACCGGGTAGTGTAATTATCTCTTTGATATATCAAACTGATGATTCTTATTATTTACTTCAAGAAGAGCATAGTAATGCTGCAACTATTAAAATAAATAATGCTTGTTTTGGTACATCTTCAGTAAGTAGTTCTTGCGATTATAAATCAACTGCTTTTGCAACCTGGGTTTTGTCTTTGTTGGGCGAAGAATTGAATACTATGTCCTATTTAGAAAGCGAAATTTCAGATGGTGATATTCTAAGTCATGCTTTACTTTACTTAATTACTAAAAAGAATGTTTATTCTAATTGGTTAGTTGAACATCAAAGTGCTTCTGGTAATTTTGGAGATATTTATACAACTGCTTTTGCTAATCTTGCTTTAAAAGGAAATCCTGTTGCAAGTAATTCTACTGGGTGGTTGAAAATAAGACAAAAACTAGATGGTTCCTGGAATGATAATATAAGAGATACTTCTGTTGTTTTATTTAGTCTTTTAGGAGGAATAGAAGGAAAGGATGTAACTGGGGAAAGTTGTACTGATTCTGGTTATACGTGTTGTGATTCTTGTGAAATGGGTTCTGAAAAACCTACCTATAATGATGGTTGTTATAGCGGTGAAGTTTGTTGTGATAAATGTGAATCTGTTGTAGTAGAATCTTATTGTGGTGATGGTACTTGTGATATTGAAGAGGATGAAGTATCTTGTCCTGAAGATTGTAAGGTTTCTGGTTATTGTGGTGATGGTACTTGTGATATTGAAGAGGATGAAGTATCTTGTCCTGAAGATTGTAGAGGAGAAATAGATGTTCCTACAAGTTTTTGTGGTGATGGAGAATGTGAAATGGATGAAGATGGATCATCTTGCCCCGAAGATTGTAAAGGATTTCCAACATGGATTATTGTAATTTTAGTAATTATTTTATTGGGAGTTGGCTTTTATTTTGTTTATAATAAATTTTTGAAAGGTAAAATTAAATTACCTGATATTTCCAAAATAATTAAATTTAAGATAGGATCTGGTAAGAAACAGCCTGCTAGAGTTCCTGCACAAAGACCTGCTTATCCTGCAAGAAGACAACCACTAGTTGCGAGAGGTAGAGCTGCTCCAAGAAGAATGTCTCCAAGAAGATCAAAAGTAGAAACTGAGCTTGAGAAATCCTTAAATGAAGCAAAAAAATTATTAGGTAAGAAAAAATGAGTCCATTATTTGAACTTAGTGATGAGAATAAACATATTTTTAAGAAATATCTAGAGAATAATATAGGGATTATTGGTGTTGTATTTGCAACTATAGGATTTACAAATTATCTTTTTGCTGGTAAAATTGTTGATAAAAATTTAAGTTTAGTTATTCTTATAATAGGTGGAGTATTAATTGTTCTTCATTATGTTAATCATGTTTTAATTACAAATTTAGAATAATTATTTAATATTTAATTTCTTTTTTAGAACAAAATTTTGTGCATTTAGATTTTTTACTAACATATCATATCTATGTAATTTTGCTAGTAAATCATTTAATAAATCTGTGGTGTATTCTGATTCAAGATCTACTTTTTCAGGTTCTAGAATTTCTATTGAGCTTGGCATGTAATCAAAGCAAATATCAAATAATCTAGCAATGTTTTCTATCTCTATTTCGAATTCAACAAATGTTGACCAGAATTGTTTTACTTCTGCAATTTTACTAATGTCTTCTTTAATTACTTTTACATTATCTTCTTTTTTAAATTTGTCTACGACTGTTTCCATAGCTTTTTCTACATGTTCCTTTGGGCTACCCATGATTTCTATTATTACTCTTGCTTGTATCATTTTCTTATTCTTTGAAAGATTAGTAGTATTAAAACAGCACAAAAGAAAAATATTGTTGACCTTTTGGCTTTAATTTCGTTTGATTCGTAGATAATCTTTCCAGTAATTTCCTCCATATCTCTATATATAACCTTTTCGTAATTTTGATCTGTATTTTCACTACCTGCCTTTTTTATATCTGTTATTGTTTTTTCTTTCTTGATACTTTTACTCTTTTTTTCACATAAATTGCTTTCGCCTTGTATTTTTATTTCTTTTGAATCTTTTTCTCCTAAACCTTCTAAGATTAATTCATATAAATTATCTTCAAATTTTCCATTACAATTTAAATCTATTTGTATTGGTAAGGTTAATTCATATTCTTCAAATTTATCTTCTGCGTTAAATTTAGTTTTTTTGCTTATATCTTGTTCTAATCCTAGACTAATACTCTCTTTTCCCGTATCTCCCCTATACACATTTACTTTGATTCTTATGGTGTCGCCCCATTTTGCTTTATTGTCATTTCCAAGGTATATTTTTTCTATACTGATTTTAGAATCTTTTTCCAAATCTTTTTCTTGTATTATAAAAAATTTAAGATCTTGATTGTTTTCTAGATTAAAGTCATTACAAGATGTTTTTATTGTTGTATTTATGAAGTATAAACCTGGAGAGTAATTTGGTGTCCAAGGGCCATCAAAATTTGTTTTATAGATAGCTGTTTTTGTTTTTGGTTGATAATTACTTATAATATTTCCATAAACATCTTTTATTTCTCTGTATAATATAATTTCTGTTGAAGAACCACCTATTTTTTCTACATTTACATTAAATTCAAAATCTCCAGAGTTATCAAAATATTGTTCATATAATTTTATTTCAATTTTCCAATCACATTCATTTTCATAATAATCTATAAAACTTCCATTGTTAGAGTATCCTGGTGTTGGTTCTGCATCCCATGGATTATTATTTTCATCTTTAATTATAGATTTCCCATTTTGCGTGTTTTCATATGTTAAATTATCAATTAGATTTCCATTTTTGTTATATAGAAATAAAATATCACCAGAATTTGATAAACCGTTTCCTATTGCTTCATCATTAACGTATAATTTAGTTGTGTTGTATAAAACTTTGAAATTATTATACACTCTTGTATTTGAATCTGTAACCAGAGCATAGCTATTTGGATTAATTATTGTTCCATTATATCCATACAAACCGCCTTCAATTGTATCATTATCATTAATATCGCCAATTATCCATTCTGAAACATCAATTGGGTTTTGTGTTGGATTATAAAGCTCTATATATTCATTTAGAGATTCATCATAAAGAGGATCTGCCATTACTTCGTTAATTATAATATTTGCATAAACTAATTGAGAGAGTAAGATTAAACTAAGACCATATACCTGAAATTTTTTTACCACAAGTACATTTACCATTTTTAATGTTATTTTGTGATATTGTAAAGCCCATTCTTTCTATTAATAGTTTCTTACATTTTGAACAGTATGTATTTTCTGAATTTTCAATGTTTATGTTTCCAATATAAATATATTTCAATCCAGTTTTTAATGCAATTTCTTTTGCTTTTAGCAATGTTTCTTTTGGTGTTGGTTTTATGTTTAGCATTTTATACATTGGAAAAAATCTTGAAAAATGTAGGGGGGTATTTTCTCCCAGATTATCTTTGATCCATGTGCACATTTTTTTTATTTCTTCTATGTTATCATTCTTTTTAGGAATAATTAGATTAGTAATTTCTAACCATACATTATTTTCTTTTAATATCTTTAATGTGTTTAGAATTGATTTAAGAGATGCAGTTGTAAGCTCTTTGTAGAATTTATCATCAAAACTTTTTAGATCTATATTGGCAGCATCTAAATACTTACAAAAATCTTTTAATGGTTCTTTGTTAATAAACCCGTTACTTACAATTATGTTTTTTAATTTATTTTTTCTAGCTAATTTTGCAATATCTAAAAAGTATTCTATTGCTATTGTTGGTTCTGTGTAGGTGTATGAAATACTTTTACATTTTTCTTCTATTGCTTTTTTAACAATTTCTTCTGAAGTTAAGTCTAAATGAGAGATTTCTTCTGGTTTACATTGAGAGATTTCCCAATTTTGGCAATATAGACAATGTAAATTACATCCTGCTGTGGCTATAGAAAAGATATTTGTTACTGGTAGAAAATGATATAATGGCTTTTTTTCTATCTTGTCAACATGAACAGTACAAGGTTTTTCATAAACCAAAGAATAAAGATTTCCATTTTTATTGATTCTAACACCACAATTGCCCTTTGAGTCTTCTTTTATGGTGCAGAATCTAGGACATAATTGGCATTGAACTATTTTATTTTTTAATTTTTTATAATAACTAGCTTCTTTCATGATTTTATTAAATCATCAAATTCTAAGCCTTTCTTTTTTGCTATATCTTTTGAAATTATGAAGCTTCCTTTTTTGCTCCTTTCCATATTATCTAAACTTAAAAAAAACCAGGACATGTTATTAAATCTCATCCCTACCCATGGTTCAGCCCCAAATCTTTCAGAAAAATCTTTTAATTCTAAAATTTTTTCTTCTTCAATATATTTTTTATCTTTTTTAGTAGCCTTACATTCTATTGCTAGGACTCTGCCTGCATTTCCTGCAATTATATCTACTGCTGGTAGTGGGGTTGATCCTGAACCTGCAAATCTACATGGTTGCCAACCTGCTTCAAATAACATATGAAAAAGTTCCCTTTCTAATCTTGTACCCTTTTTTTTACTCATAAATAATTTAAGAAAGAACTCCAATAAATAGTTTGCTATAAAATAAAAAGAAAAAAAAGAGAATTTTATAAATCTCTTGCTTGTGCTGTTTTTCTTCCGTTTTCTTTTGCTCTTCTTACTGCATCTTTAATTAATGCTTCAACTCTAGCGCTTAATGCTACTGCAAAATCACCAGAAACATTTAGACCTTCTGCAGCGTCTTTTATTTTTGATCTTACTACAAATAATTCTGCCATTTGTCTTATACCTCCCTATTGAAAAGTCAAAATTTAGCCCCTAGAGGCTTTATACATAGTTTTTATATAATCGTATTATTTATAAACTTTTCTTAAACTAACTTAATTGTTTTAAGATTTCAATGATTCTATTTTTTCCCAGAACAAGAATAAATGGTGCTAATTTTGGTCCTTTTTCTTTTCCAATTAAAGCAAGATAAGCTCCTTTGAAAAAATCTGTGTTTTTTATGTCTACTTTTTTACAAATCTTGTAAAATTCTTCAAATAATGATTGTTGGGTGTAAGATTTCTTTTTTAATTTGTTTATTAGTTCTTTTAAAGTTTGTATTTGCTTTTCATTTAATGATTTTTTAATTTTTTCTGGGATTTTTTTGTGTACTTTAAATTTCATTTCTTCTGGTGCGTATTTTTGAATCCAATTCCAAGCACATTCTGCTCTTTTTTTAACTCTTGGCGATTTATAACCTTTAATTGCTTTTTCTATATCTCCCTCATATGTTTGTACTAATACAGTCATATGTCTGAAAGATGGTTGTTCTGGTAATTTTTTGGGAATTTTGAGATTAGATAGTTCGTAAATTCTTTTTTGTTTTGATTCTTCTTTTTTATTATTTATTTTTTCTTTATTAAAATAAATTCTTTCACAATAGTCAAAATCTTCATATAATTTTAAGACATCTAAATCAAAACTTATAGAAAATCCTGCTCCTGGTCTTGTTCCTGCAAATATCCACCTTAAAATTTCAGGTTCATAAATCTCTAAGACACTATCAATATTTGTAACTTCTCCGGTGGAACTTGAAAATTCTTTTCCACCCTTAATACTAATCCATTCATAAATTACATAATCTGGTGCTTCTTTGTTCCAGACTTCTTTTATTATTTGTTTTCCTGTTTCGTATGAGCCACCAGCAGCAAAATGGTCTTTTCCTCCTGGTTCGAAATCAACTTTTTCATAGATCCAACGAGCACACCAATCACTTCTCCATTTTAATTTTACTATGCCTTTTTTTCTGAAATCAATTTTATTTGAAAACCCACATTCGCATTTGTATTGTATTTCATAATTTTTATCGTAATTCAAAATTTCAGTAGAATCTTTTTTACATTTTTCACAATAAACTGTTAATGGCCAATATTCTTTGAAAGGTTCTTTTCTGTATTTATTTAGAATATTTTTTATTTTATTCCTTTTGTTTAATACTTCTTTAATTTGTTTTGAATATTTACATTTTTTATGCATTTCATTTTGTCTTATGAATTCAATATCCATTTCAAGATTTTTAAGGGAATTTTCAACTTCTTTTTCAAAATGTTCAGCATAACTTTTATGACATTTAAATGGATCTGGAACTTCTGAAAGTGGTAAGCCTATGTATTTTTCAAGTTCTTTTGGAACATTTTTTGGAACTTTTCTAAATCTATCATAATCATCCCAAGAATAAATAAATTTAACTTTTTTCCCTAATTTTTCTAGAGCTTTAACAACTATATCTGTGGTGATTATTTCTCTAAAATTTCCAATATGAACAGTTCCAGAAGGAGTAATTCCTGCAGCACAAGTATAAGCTTTTTTCTTACTTCTGTTTGTTACCTTTTTAGCTGCAATATCTGCCCAATGTGATAGATTTTTCATGGAATAAAAAATTCTTCTCTTTCTTTAAATAGTTTTCTTTAAGATTAATATCTTGTAATTTAATTTTCCTATGTTAACTTCCTTTTTTTTAATAATTTTAAAGCCATCAATACATTTTTTAAATAATTCTATTTTTGGACTAATTATTAACATGCTATCTTTTAGAATGTATTTTACTTGATTAAAAAACTCTTCATATAATTCTTTTATTTCTTTTTCATTTCTTTTTTTAGAAGGAAATGGTATGTTAGTTATTATTTTGTCAATTTCATTTTTTTTGAACTTGGTGTCGAGCCAATCTAAGCTTTCTTTGTAGAAATTTATTTTTACTTTAGCCATTTTTGAATTTACTTCACTGCTTCTTATGTTAAAATCAGAATCCATTCCATAGAGTTTTTTCCCACCAGTTAATGCTGCTTCAATTAAAATAGTCCCATCTTTACAAAATGGATCTAATAAACTTTCATTTTTCTTCCAATTTAAAATTTTTAATAAAGAATAAGATAAACAAGCGTTTAATCCTTGATTATTTATTCTAATCCTGTAATCTCTTTTGCATAAATTATCTTTTAATAGAATTCCAATGAAACAATCTTGATTTATAATGTCAACATAAATTATTTCTTTACTTTTTAGATTGACTTTGAAACCTTTTTTGAAGATTACTTCTCCGACTTTTCTTTCTATTTTTATAGAGTTAAATCTATGATTTCCAAATCTGTTACATTTAACACGAAAATCTTTTTTTATGGAAGAGAATTTTATATTTTTTGTTTTTTCTATTATATTTTTAAAGTTTTTAAACTTAAATTTTCTTAATAAAATGTAAATTTTATCACAGCTTCTTGATATTTTAATTTTTTTAGAAGTTTCAAATAGAATTCTTCCTTGACATACTTTTTTAGCTTTTACTTTATATAATTCTTTGACTTCATTTATTGCAATGTCTTCTAGTCCGATGATTGTTGTTATAAGCTTCATGATAAATTAGAGATAGCTTTATTTTAACAAATTTTCGCTTAATGTAAATATCTTTTAATTTCTTTTATGTTCAGATCTTTCCTTTTTAGCACTTCATCCAATTCACCAGCTACTTTAATAGCATATAATGGTCCTCTATAAATAAAACCAGTAAATCCTTGTAATAAGTTAGCTCCAGCATTTAAGAAATTATAAGCATCCTCGCCTGTAAAAATACCCCCTGAACCGATAATAGGTTTATCAGTAAATTTTCTTAAGGTTTTTATTGTTAATATAGCTTCTTCTTGTAAAGGTAATCCACTTTTTCCACCCCTACCATATTTTGGATGGATAACTGGAATTGCATTAATAGCAACATAACCATCCACTTTATTATCAGAAACATTTACTATTTCTTGTAATAATTCTTCCTCTAAGAAAGGTGATATTTTTATTAGCAGAGGTTTTCCCTTATCTGTTGATAAAAGACCTTTTAATAATAGTTTAAGATATTCTGGATTTTCAAATGTTTTACCATCTTCTGTATTTGGGCAACTAATATTAATTTCTGTGTAAACACCCAAATGTTTTAATAATTTATATGAAGTTAGATAATCATCAATTGCTTTATCGCCCATTATCTTTGGATCATTCGTTTTTGCGATACTAACAGCAAAACTAACCTTTTCTTCTAAATTTTCTAGCTTTTCTCCTACTGCTTCTGCTCCGTCATTGTCTAAACCCATTCTGTTTATAGTAGCTTTATCTTTTATTAGTCTCCATAATCTTGGTCTTTTATTTCCTTTACTTGGTTGTGCGGTTACAGAACCGACAACTTCGCCATTAAAACCAAGAGTATGAACTTTATCTACTATAGTTCCGTTTTTGTCAAAACCAGCAGCTAACATTAAAGGATAGCTAAATTCATGATCAAATAACTTAGAAGAAAGTCGAGAAAATTTTGGGGGCGTATACCCTTCTTTTAATTTCATAATTTGTTTAGTAGCTAATCTATGCATAAATTCTGCATCTAATTTTAAGCCAAATATAAGTGGTTTTGATAACTTGTAGAATAAATCAAGTGTTGTTGGTTTCATTTTTTTAAAATTTCATAAGTAATTTAAATTGTTTATTATTTTTTAGTATCTAACCTCAAAACTATTAAATTCATTGTTAACTTTTCCTTCTTTAATTTCTACATCTTTTATATTAGCACCAGATGGTCCTTTTTTACAGAACTTAAGAATTTCATTTATGTTTTCTTCTTTACCTTCAAAAATAGCTTCTACCTTTCCATTTGGTAAGTTTTTAACAAAACCTTTTAGATTTAATTTATTAGCTTTTTCTTTGATGTTTGATCTGAAGAAAACACCTTGCACTATTCCAGAAATAAAAATATGGACTCTTTTCATATTGGTTCTGCAAGATAAATATTATCTTTATCTCTTAAAATCTTTACTCTTATTGTTTTATCTATTTCACCATTACAATTTATTATGGCAATAGATCTATTTTTTGCTACCCCTATCATTTGATTTTTTATCCAACCAAATGTCTTAATTTTAACATTGGTTTTTTCATTTTTTCTAAAAACTTTTGGTAAACTTTTTCTCTTTTCTATGCCTAGTTCTTTTGGATTCATTTTTAAGTTAATATCAAATTCTTTTTCCCATTCTTTTAGTTGTTTGTAGAATTTATACCAATTCATTCTTTTTATTCCTTTAATCTTTCTTCCATATTTGTGTACTTCATATTTTTGAATACCAATTTTTGCATTAATTTCTTTTGAGAATTTTATTAAATCTATAATATCTTGATCATTTATTTTTGGAATCCAGACTGGTGTAAGAACTAATTCTATTTTGTTTTTAGTAATTTCTTTAGCAGCTTCTATTATTTTGTCAATATTGTAAGAATTTATTCCGCATAGTTTTTTAGCTAAATCTTTGTCTAAACTATGGATAGATAGATTAATTTGATTTAAACCAGCCTTTTTAAGATCGCTTATTAATTTTTTATTTAGTAGAACTCCATTTGATTCCATTATTATTTTTTTAACTTCTTTTATTTTAGAAATTTCTTTGATAAGTTCAATTAAATTTGGATATGTTGTGGAATCTCCAACAGAATCTAATAAAATTATTGAATTGCCTTTAAATTTTACAATTTCTTTTATGTATTGTAATAGATAATTTGGTTCTACGATGTATTCAACTGGATGTACTTCTGAATTATTAGCGTTTGTAGAACAAAAAGTGCATTTAAGATTGCAGATAGTTGTTGGTCTAACTTGGATTATGTTTGTTCCACGATCTATGCAGCCAAACATTACTGCTCCAACTAAAGGAATCTCGCTTTTTTTGTCTATTTTTATAATTTTTACCATAAATAAAGATTAAATCAATACTTTAATAAATTTATTCACTTATTTCTAATTTATGATTTTAGGGAAGGTAATTGGAAGATCTTCAACAATACAATTTAAGTTTTTAGTAGAGGGAAATGCAAAAAAATTCCAATATTTGCAAGTTTTGCATGAAGATAATTATGTTCTTGCACAAATAGTTGAAATTGAAAGGGATATAGATAGAACAGTTGCATCTTGTAATATTCTTGGTTATAAAGATGAACAAAATATCTTAAGACCATTAAGAACAGCATTTGAACCTGGCATAGAAATACTTAATGCAGAAGATGATTTTATTAAAAAAATACTTGATTTAGAAGAATCAAAAAATTCTGCTTATTTAGGAGTTTTAGAAGGAAGAGATAAATTAAAGGTATATCTTGATTTGAATAAATTATTGACAAAACATGTTTGTATACTGGCAAAATCTGGTGCTGGAAAATCTTATACTGCTGGTGTGTTAATAGAAGAGATTTTGGATAGAAATATTCCTATTTTGATTATAGATCCTCATGGAGAATATACTAGTTTAAAATATCCAAATGCAGAAGATAAAGAAAATTTAGTTCGTTTTGGTATAGAAGCAAAGAATTATATTGATCAAGTTCAGGAATATGGGCTTAATGCTAAACATTTGAAATTAAGTAATCAAAATCTTTCTCCATCTGAATTAATTCATATGTTACCTTCTAAATTATCTAGTACTCAGATGGGTGTGTTGTATTCTGCTTTGAATAGTTTGGGAAAAGAAATTAATTTTGATGAAATAATACAACAATTAGAGATGGAAGAAGGTAATGCAAAGTGGACTTTAATAAATATCATTGAATATATTAAGAAATTAGATATTTTTTCTGATTATTCTACTGAAATGAATGAGTTAGTTAAACAGAACAAAGTTTCAATAATAAATCTAAAAGGAATACCTCCTGAAGTTCAAGAAGTTATTGTCTATAAATTGACTTATGATTTATTTGAAGCTAGAAAGAAAGAAGAAATTCCACCATTTTTTTTAATAGTAGAAGAAGCACATAATTTTCTTCCAGAAAGAAGTTTTGGTGAAGCAAAGAGTTCTAAGATTTTAAGACAAGTTGCATCAGAAGGAAGAAAATTTGGTCTTGGCATGTGTATTATTTCTCAAAGACCTTCTAGGTTGGATAAATCTGTAATATCTCAAGCTTCTACACAATTAATTTCTAGGATAACTAATCCAAATGATTTGAAAAGTTTATCTAGTTCTTTGGAAGGATTAACGTCAGAAACTGAGAGAGAAATTAAAAATATACCTGTTGGAACAGTTATGGTTGTTGGCTTGACTGATTTACCTGTATTTGTAGATGTTAGACCAAGAAAAACAAAACATGGTGGTGGAGCAGTAAATATTCTAGATGTTGAAAAGGTAGAAGAAAAAGAATTTATTGAAAGTAAAGAAGACTTTGAAGAAAAAAATAATTTACTTCCATTAATTAAACCAAAAATAGATTTAAATGATCTAAAAGTAATGCATGGTTCTTCTAAAATAAAAACAGAATTAATTCCCTGTTCTTTATTGGTTATAAAAGATTTTAGATTATTGTTTGATTTGACTAATGGCCAGATAATTAACAATATTGAAGATGCTAGTGGTGAGAAATTAACTGCTGTAGCTATAGATAATTTAACTTCACAGCAGAAAAATATATTGAAAGTTGCTATAAACTTAAACGAGTTTAAAGCTGCTGATTTATTATCTGAATCTGGTGCGCAATTTTCAGAAGTTTATGATATTACAAATATTTTAACTGGTAAAGGTTTATTTATTAAAATTAATGATGAATATAAATTGAATGATAAAATTGGATGGTTGTCTAAATTAAAAGAATTATCTTTTTTAGGAAAAATAGAATTCTCTGATTTAAGTTATGATAAAATATTAGAAAAAAATTATGATATTCAAAAAATAAAAGAGTATCTTAGTAATTTTATTGATATAGATGATGAGAAAGAATGTTATTTAGTTAAGTATAGTCCTTAATCTTTTTTTAAATAAGTATCAATTTTCATAAATACTTTTTTAGTTTTTGCAGCTACTTCTTTTTCTGCTTTTAAGATTTCTTGAGAAGTCATTTTGCTAGTACTTAAACAAACTAATTCATTTTTTAAAGTTAATATTGCTGTTAATTCATTTTCCTTTATTTTATCGTTTAATTTTGATATTCCTCTTACGTATAAATCTGCTCCGTGACATAAAGCATTAACTGTTGTATCAAAAACCCATATCTTTGGTAAGTGTTCTATTGCTTTTTCCATTGGTAAAACTATTTTCCTTATTTCTTTTTCATTACCTTCTTTCCAGAATTCGTAAGCATCTTTTAAGTCATGTAAGCTGTGCCATGTTTCATCTGTAAATGGACCTGCTTTAGTTCTAATTAATTGTTTCATATTTGCACCAACACCTAAATTCTGTCCAATATCATGACAAAATTTTCTAATATATGTTCCTGCTTCACAACCAATTTTAAATAAAACATCTTGTTTGTCAATTTCTAAGATTTTAAGATAATAAATTTCTCTTTCTCTTAGTTGTCTTTTAATAGCACTTTTTACTGGTGGCATTTGTTTTATTTTCCCAGTAAATTTTAAGAATACTTTTTTTATTTTAATTTTATCTACAGGTTTATGTAAACGCATTAAACAGATATATTCTTTTCCTGCTGTAAGTAAAGTTTGAACAATTCTTGTTGCTCTTCCTAATGCAATTGGTAGAACTCCTGTTACTATTGGATCTAATGTACCAGAATGACCTACTTTTTTAGCTTTTAAAACTCTTTTAACATAATAGCCTATTTGATGACTTGTTGGACCCTCTGATTTATTTAAATTTACAATTCCATAAGAAATAGTATTTTCTACTGATCTTTTTTCCGGATATTCCCCATATTTGGAGTTTGTTCTAGCTTCTACCTTAGTTAGAATTTTTCTTTTTACTTTTTCAAATGGTAATTTTCCCATTTTTTATTTAAGAACATTGAACTTTATAAAGATTTATTAGAAAAAGCTATTTTTTCTTAGTTTCTTTCTTTTTGGTTTCTTTTTTAGGCTTTTCTGGTTTTGGTTTTGTTTCTTTAGTTTTCTCTTCCTTTTTTGGTTCTTCTTTCTTAGTTTCTTTTTTCTCTTCTACTTCTGCTGGTTTTTCAATCGCTTTACCAAGACCAACTTTTTCTTTAAGTTTATCAGCTACACCTTTTTTCTCTTCTTGTTTTTTAGCTTCTTTGTAAGGAACACCAACTAAATTAACTTTAGCAACATTTTCATCTTTAACAGCTGTTACTTGAACTTTTCCTGGTGGAGTTCTAAAACCTCTTGAGAATATTAATTCATTAAGTTCTTTACCAATTTTAACATCATTGGTTTTCATATGTTTAATTATAAATTTTCTTAGAGCGTTTAATGCTCTTTTACTCCTTTTATATACAGGAGCTTTTCTCCAATGTTTCCTTAATGGGATAACAAATGTTTTTTCTTGTGCCATTTTATGCTTTAGTTTTTGTTCTTCTCCAACTTCTTTTTATAATTGTGTGTCTTCCAGGGTGGACTTTTCTTCCTTTTCCATATATTTTTGGAACTGTCCAAAATGGAGCCCATCTAGTTTGTTTTCTTTTTTTTGCTAATCTGCCTTTTTTAGCAGGATGAATATTTCTTGTCATTTTCTTTTGATTTTAAACTCTTTCTTTGGTTCTTGAATTTGTTGTAAAATTGCTTTAAATTTTTCATCACTTAATTTTTCATTTAATTGTCCTGCTTGGACTAATTGTGCTACCATGACAATAATTTTAATTGCCATTTCTGGATGTGCACTTTTTATATTATAATATCTTTCAATAGCTTCTCTTGTTAAATATTGTTTTAAATTTTCTTCTAAAGCTTGAATTTGTTGCTGTAATTGCAATTGTTCATTGAGTGATTCTTGTTGCTGTTCATTCATATTTCCTTGAAATTCTTCTAATTTCTTTTTTCTTATTTCTTCTATGTTCATTTTGCTAGTTTATCTAAGAAAGCTTTACCTTTTTTTGTAATAACTCTTCCTTTGTGAACTCCTTTTGCCTCTTTCTTAACAAATTCTGCTTGTTCTAGTTGTTGTAATATAACTCTTATGATTTTTCCAGATCCTTTATAAAATTTTCCTGGTTTGTGACCTCTATTTTTTTTACCACCATATGTGCTTCTTAATTTAGAAACACCGATTGGACCTTTTATATAAATTTTTCTTAATACAGCTGCAGCTCTTTTATACCACCAGCCCTTATCTGTTGGAGGTCTTTCTTTATGAGCTCCTGTTTTTACAAAATTAGACCAATCTGGAGCTTTCACTATGTTGCTTTTTTTAATCTCTTCTGCAGATTTTTCTATTAATTTATTTGTATTTGTATCGTGTATTGTTACCATTTTAATTTTTTAACTAAAACTCAATTTTGATTAGAATTAAACTATTTAAAAAGCTTACTGTTTGCTAAGTTTCCACTTAACTCCTTCTTTAGTGTCTTCTAATATAATGCCTTGTTCCCTTAATTTATCTCTTATTTTATCTGCTTTTTTGAAATCTTTTACTTTTCTTGCATCTTCTCTTTCTTTTATTAAGTTTTTAATATTATCAGATATTTTGGATCTTTCTTTTTTTAATAAATCTAAACCAAAAACTTTATCCATTTCTTTAATTGTTTTTACTTTACCTTGAGCTTTTTTGTCTCTAACTAATTGCCATAAAATTGAGATAGCAGAAGGCATATCTAAATCATTGTTAATTGCATTCTCGAATTTTTTAAGATATGTTTTGTTTAATTTATTATCATCTTTTATTTCAGAGATAATATTTTTTAATCTTTTATGTGAATTTTGAGCTGATTCTAAAGCTTTTAAATCAAAATTTAATGGGCTTCTATAATGTGCTGTAAATGTGAAGTATTTATAAGATAAAGGTCTGAATTCTTTTTCTTCTAGTTCAGATATTGTGTATAAGCCCCCTTTGCTTTTACTTATTTTTTTACCTTTTGAAGTTAGAAAAGCTCCATGGAGCCAATAATTTACAAATTTTTTTCCTGTGGCTGCTTCACTTTGTGCTATTTCATTTGTATGGTGTACTGGAATATGATCTATTCCGCCGGTGTGGATATCAAAATTATCTCCCAAGTATTTCATACACATAGCAGAACATTCTATATGCCAACCCGGGAAACCTAAGCCAAAAGGAGATTTCCATTCTTGTTGTCTTACTCCTGATTTTTCAGAAAACTTCCAAAGAACAAAATCTGTTTTATTTTTCTTTTCTCCTAATTTAATTCTTGCACCCGCTTTTAACCCTTCTTTTTTTAGTTTTGCTAATTTACTATAGTTTTTGAATTTTGCAGTGTTAAAATAAATACCATCAGAAGTTTTGTAAGTGTAACCCTTTTTTTCTAATTTTTTTATTAATGCTATTTGTTCTTTGATATGATCAATTGCTTTTGACCAAATGTCTGGTTCTATTATGTTTAATTTTTTAAAATCGTTTCTGAAAACTTTCCAATAAAAATTTGCAATATCTTCTGCTCTTTTGCCTTCTTTTTTTGCAGCTTTTTCAATTTTGTCTTCGCCAGTATTTGCATCACTTGTTAAATGACCAACATCGGTAACGTTCATTACATGTTTAACTTTATATTTATTGTATTCTAAAACTCTTTTTAAAATATCAGAGAAAATATAACTTCTTAAATTACCAATATGTTGATACCAATAAACAGTTGGGCCACAAGAATATAAGCCAACATGGTTTTTTTTAATTGGTTTAAATATCTCTTTCTTTCTTGTTAGTGTATTGTATAATTTTACTGCCATTTTAATAATAAGAAGAACTACTTATTTATAAAATTTCTTTATTAAAGAATTATCCAAATAAACCCTTCTTTTCAACTACTGTTACTATTAAAGAATCTTTATTTTGTACACCTGAAGCACCGCCCATGACTTCAACATTACATGATTTAACACCTAAAGCTCCACCTTTTTCGTCTATAATTAACTTTAATATTGCTTGTTCTCCTGATGCAATTGTATATTCTTTTGATGAACCTCCCATTGTATCTGCAAATGCGCAACTTACTTTTGGATCTGTACTCATAACCTTTGCTTTTGCAGTTAAAGGAACTGGTTCGAAATTGGCTATTACTACTTTAATATCCCTAGCACTTCCTTTTTCTACTTCTATGCTACCTGGAGAAATTGTTAAAAAACTGTCAATTTCAGATAATCTTCCAATTTCTGCATCAGCTTGTTCAAATGCTTCTTTTGATAAGCCCCTTATATTTGTGAAAATACTTCTAACGAATATTAAACCAAGACTTAAAAGAGTTATACCAATAACAATAACAATAATTGTAGTTATAGAAAGTTCTAGAGCACCCTTTTTTTTCATACTTTTAATTTAATAAAGCTAATTAATAAAGTTTTTGGTGGTTTATTTAGAAAATCTTATAAATATTGTAAATACTTTATTCTTAAAAAGAGGTAAAATGTTTGATATTGTTACGGTTGGAAGTGCATTAGTAGATGTTTTTGTAAACACAGAACTTGGAGAAATAAAAAAAGATGGGAAAAAATTAATTGCTTATCCTGTTGGTTCTAAGATTTCAGTTAAAAGTATAAAATTTTTAATTGGTGGTGGTGGGACTAATACTGCTGTTTCTTTTTCTAGACTTGGATTTAATACTGGTTACTTAGGAAAAATTGGTAATGATAAAAATGGAGAAGAGATTTTAGATTTATTAAAAAAAGAAGGAATAAATTTTGTTGGTGTTAGAGGAGGAACTACTGGTTATTCAGTAATTTTAGATAGTAAGGAGCATAATAGAACAGTTTTAACACATAAGGGGGCTAGTGATGAATTAAAATATGGAGAATTATCTTTAAAAAAATTAAAAACAAAATGGTTTTATTTTTCTTCTATGTTGAATGATTCTTTAATAACCCAAAAAAATTTAATTAAACTTGCGGCTTGGTCAGACGTAAAAATTGCTTTTAATCCTAGTATGTACCAAATAAAAAAAGATATAACATCTGTTAAAAATATTTTGAAGAAAACAGATATTCTGATTTTAAATAAAGAAGAAGCTACTTTATTGGTTAAGAAAAGACATATAGAAGATTTGTTAGAATGTGCCCGTCTTCTTGGTCCAAAAATTGTTTGTATTACTGATGGTAGAAGGAATACTTATGCTTATAATGGTTTTTTGATGTATACACTAAAGCCTCATGATATTAAAATAAAAGAAAGAACTGGAGCAGGAGATGCTTTTGCTTCTGGTTTTGTAGCTGGTTTTATTAAAAAAGATAATTTGGAATTTGCTTTACAAATGGGGTTGGCTAATGCAGAGAGTGTGGTAAAATATTTTGGTTCTAAAAATAAATTGTTGAAGTGGAAAGAAGCTCTTAAGAAAATAGAAAAAAATCCTGGAAAAATTACAAAAAAAGAATTATGAAAATAAAATTTGGTAGGATAATAAAAAAGGGAAAAAGTTTGTTGTTAGCTTATGATCAAGGATTGGAGCATGGTCCGGCTGATTTTAATGATAAAAATATTGATCCTGCATATATTTTAGAAATTGCTAAGAAAGGAAAATATAATGGAGTTATATTGCAAAAAGGTGTTGCTGAGAAATATTATAATAATGAAGCCCCTTTAATATTGAAATTAAATGGTAAAACGAATTTGATTAAAGGAGATCCTGTTTCTACTCAATTGTGTTCTGTTAAAGAAGCAATTAAACTTGGTGCAAAAGCTGTTGGTTATACTATTTATGTTGGTAGTAAACATGAAGCTAAAATGTTTAGGGATTTTAGTAAAATTCAGAAAGAAGCTCATAATCATAAGATGCCTGTGATTGCTTGGATGTATCCAAGAGGAAAAGCAATTAAAAATGAAAAATCTAAAAGAGTGTTAGCCTATACTGCAAGAATTGGACTTGAGATTGGAGCAGATATTATAAAAATAAAGTATTCTGGAAATGTTGAATCATTTAAGTGGATTGTAAAATCTGCTGGAAAAACTAAAGTTTTAGTTGCCGGTGGTCCTAAATTATCTAAAAGAGGAATTTTAAAAGAAGCATACGATGCTATGAAATCTGGAGCTAGTGGTATGGCTATTGGTAGAAATGTTTGGCAATATAAAGAGCCATTAAAAATGACTAAAGCCTTGAAAGAAATTATTTTTAATAATAAGAAAGTTGAGGCTGCTTTAAAAATTTTAAAATGAAAAAAATAGCTTTTTTTGAAATTAAAAAATGGGAAGAACAGTATCTTAAAGAAAGATTAAAGAATTTTGAACTTAAATTTTTTGAAGATGGGCTAACTAAAAAAAATATTGATAAAGTTAAAGATTTCGATGCAGTTTCTGTCTTTATTTATTCTAAGATTGATAAGGAATTGTTAGAAAGATTTTCAAATTTGAAATTGATTGTTACTAGATCTACTGGTTTTGATCATATTGAGTTAGAAGGATGTAAAAAAGGAAAAATAACTATTTGTAATGTTCCTCATTATGGAGAAAATACTGTAGCAGAACATACTTTTGCTTTAATTTTAGCTTTATCCAGAAAAATATACGAATCTTATGAAAAAGTAAAGAAAGGAAATTTTTCCTTAGAGGGATTAACAGGATTTGACTTAAAAGATAAAACTATTGGGATAGTTGGAATGGGGAGTATTGGTAGATATGTTGCTAGAATTGCTAAAGGTTTTGAAATGAATATTTTAGCTTATGATGTTACTAAAGATTTAAAATTTGCAAAACGTTTTGGGCTTAAATATGTTGGTTTGAATGACTTATTAAAGAATTCTGATATTATAAGTTTGCATGTTCCATATAATAAAAAAACTCATCATTTAATAAATAAAAATAATTTGAAGTTAATTAAAAAAGGTTCTATTTTAATTAATACTGCTCGTGGTGGTATTGTTGAGACAGATACTTTGTTAAGAGGTTTAAGCAAAAGGATTTTTAGTGGTGTAGGTTTAGATGTTCTAGAAGAAGAGTGTTTTATCAAAGAAGAGAAACAATTATTGGCAAAACAATTTCCTAAGAAATACGATTTAGCTGTTGTTTTAAAGAATCATATTTTATTGACACATGAAAACTGTATTATAACACCACATAATGCTTTTAATAGTAAGGAAGCTCTAATAAGAATTTTAGATACTACTATTTTGAATATTAAATTTTTCTTTAAAGGAAAAAAGGAGAATATTGTTAAATGATAATTATTAACTTTAAAAATTATAAAACCGGGAAAGATATTTTAAGATTAGCAAAAATATGTAAAGTTGTTTCTAAAAAAAATAAAATGATGATTGCCTTGTCTGCTGTAGATATTTATCCTGTTTCTAGATTTTATAAACAAGTTTTAGCACAACATGTTGATTTTGAGGAAAAAGGAGCGTTTACTGGGACAGTATTACCAGAAGCTGTTAAAGAAAATGGAGCTATTGGGACCTTATTGAATCATGCTGAAAAAAAATTGAGTTTTAATGTTCTTAAAAAGACAATTTTGAGATGTAAAGAGGTAAAACTTAAGACAATTGTTTGTGCTGCTTCTATTAAACAAGCTAAAAAGATTTCAAAATTAAAACCAGACTATATTGCATTTGAAGATCCTAAATTAATTGGAACTGGTAAGTCAATATCTAAGGTAAAAGCGAATAAAGTCAAAAGATTTGCTAAAATTATTAATAAAACTGGAGTTATACCTTTATGTGGTGCTGGCGTTTCTACTAGGGCAGATATGAAGGCTGCGTTAGAATTAGGAACAAAAGGTATTTTGATATCTTCTGCTATTGTAAAGTCTAAAAATCCTAGAAGAAGTTTATTAAATCTAACTAAAAGTTAATAAAATCTAATAAGATTACCACCCTTCTTGTTGTTTTCCCAAGTAATCAAAGCATGCTAAAGCTGCTTTTGAGCCCTCTCCTGCTGCAACTATTATCTGTTTTGCTGGTATATCTGTAACATCACCAGCTGCGAATATTCCTGAAATGTTTGTTAAGTTCTCTGCCATTGTTTTTGTGCTTCTTTTAATCATAATTTCTCCCCATTTATTCTTTCTTATAATTTCTGCGAAATTACACCCTGGAATTAAACCAATTTCTACGAAAATACCCTCAACATTTAGTGTTCTTTCTTTCTTATTTTGCTCTAATTTTAAACCTGTAACAAATTTTTTCCCAAGTACCTCTGTTGTCTTTGCTTTGTATAATACTTCAACTTTTTTATTTTTTAATATCTTATCTTGTAAGACCTTATCACCATATAGCTTTGAGTTTATTGTAATAATATAGATTTTTTTAGCATAAGGTATTGATGCTAAGGTAGATTCTAAAGCAGAATTTGCACCCCCTATTACGGCTACTATTTTTTGGTCGAATAAAGGAGCATCACATGTTGCACAATATGTTAATCCTTTATTATGGAATTCATCTTCTCCTGGAACTTTTAATTTTCTTGGTTTTTTCCCTGAAGCAACAATTACGGCTCTTGTTTGGTATTTTGATTTACTTGTAATAATCTCAAAATTTTTACCAATTTTTCTAATATTTTTTACCCTTTCTTTTATTTTTACTTTTATTTTGTAATCTCTTAGATGTTCTTCAAATTTTTTAACTAAATCTGTACCCTTTATGAAATGATAACCGGTATAATTTTTTACTTCTGCACTTAGAAGAGTTTGACCACCTATATCCTTTGAAATTAATAGAAAATTAAGTTTTCTTCTTGCTGCATATATTGCTGCAGTTATTCCTGCAGGCCCTGCTCCGATAATAATTAGTTCATATGCTTTCATCTTAAAACTTTTGGAATTGCATTAATTAAATCGCTAGCAATTAAACTTTGTTTATAATTTTTAGCTATTAAATCGCCAGCCTTTCCATTTATGTATGCTGCTGCACATGCAGATTCAAATGGTTTGTTATTTTGGGCTAAAAATGAACCACAAATTCCTGCTAATGTGTCTCCAGTACCCCCTTTAGTTAAATAAACGTTACCCGTTTTATTTATTATTGTTTGTTTACCATTTGAAATTATGTCTGGATTGCCTTTTAGTAATATTGTTGTTTTTAATTTTGATGCAGATTCCTTTACAATTCTTATTTTTTCTTTTAATGTTTTATTAATAATTTTTATGCCTGTTAGGATATAAAATTCTTGTTGGTGTGGTGTGATAACAAAATTTTCTTTTATAACTTTTTTATTTTTTGAAATTGCATGAATAGCATCAGCATCTATAACACACGGTAAATTAACTTTTTTTAAAAATTTATTAATTGTTGATAGTGTTTCTTTTTTTCTTTCAAGACCATTACCTATAGCAATAGCCATTTTACCTTCTGTTAATTTCAATAAAATTTTCAAATGTTTTTTATCTAAAAAATTTCCTTCTAAAGGATAGGTGATTAAATCAGGAGCAAAAGAAGCAATTATTGTGGCTGCTCTTCTTGGTGCTGCAATTGTTACTAAATCAACACCTATTCTTAATGAAGCTGATGCAGCCATTGCTACTAGGGCTGGACTTCCAGAATATAAGTCACTTCCACCGACAACTAATAGATGTCCATAATCGTATTTGTGAGCAGATTTTTTTCTTTTTGGAAATACCTTTTTTAGAACCTCTTTTTTAACTACTTCCATCTTTTGTTTAATATATTTTGTTAAATATAAATTTATTGGAAAGCTTTTTATAGAAAAATAGACTTCTATTATGAAAATATAAATGTTAAATCTTTTGAAAAAATTTCCTGGGCAAGTAAAAGAGGCGATAAAGTTAACTAGGAACATAAAAGTAAATGGATTTAACAAAATTTTAATTTGTGGAATGGGTGGTTCTGGAATATCTGGTTATTTATTGAGAGATGTTGTGGAATTACCTGTTTTTATTTCCCAAAGTTATGATATCCCTAAATTTGTTGATAATAAAACATTAGTTTTTGTTATTAGTTATAGTGGGGATACTGAAGAAACAATTTCTATGTATAAGAAAGCTGTTAAAAAAACAAAGAAAATTTTTATTATAACTTCTGGTGGAAAGTTAAGTAGAGAAAAAAATGTTATTTTAGTTCCTCCCGGGTTATTACCAAGAATGGCTTTAGCATATTTGTTCTTCCCTATGTTAGTTATATTAAAAAGTTCTAAAGTTGTTAGATATGATTTAGATGATATCTTAACATCTTTAAAAAAAGTAAAAATAAATAAAGCAAAAAAATTAGCTAGGAAGTTGTATAAAAATGTACCTGTAATTTATGCTCCTTCTAGTTATTTTGGGTTGGTGTGGAGGTGGAAACAGAGTCTTAACGAGTATAGTAAACAATTAGCAGTGGCTAATATATATCCTGAATTTTTTCATAATGAGATTGAAGCAGATTACAATAAAGTTAAAGTTGTTTTATTTGTAGATAAAGCTGATAAGAAAATTAAAGGATTTAAAAAAATGGTTAAAGTTCATGAAGTTAAATTATATGGAAAATCATTAATTGCTAAAATGTTTTATGGAATTTATCTTGGTGATTTTGTTTCTTATTATCTAGCTAGATTGAATAAAAAAGATCCATTGAAAGAGGAGAAAATTGATAAATTAAAATGTATATAGTTGGTTTGGATCTTGGTGGAACAAATATTGGTGTTGGATTGTTAAAAAATAATAAAATCGTTAAATTTTTGAAGTTACCAACACATGCAAATCAAGGTAAAGGAGTTGTTATAAATCAAATAATAAAAGCAATTGAATTAATTATTTCTGGAATAGATAAAAAAAATATTTCTGGTATTGGCTTGGGTGTTCCAGGTCCTTGTGATTATAAAAAAGGTGTTTTGATTAATCCACCAAATTTACCTTTTAGAAATGTTAATTTGAAAAATATAATAAAAAAAAGATTTAAAAAAAAGGTAATTATGGAAAATGATGCAGGTTGTGCTGCTTTAGCTGAAAAAAGATTTGGTGTTGGTAAAAATAAAAAAAATTTTATTCTTTTAACTTTGGGAACTGGAATTGGTGGTGGTTTAATTATTAATAATGAATTGTATCATGGGTTGGGAAATGGTGGTGAGCTTGGGCATATTAGTATAAAATCCGATGGACCAAAAAGTAAATGTGGAAATGATGGTTGTTTGGAAGTTTTAGCTTCTGGTACTGCAATAGTAAAAAGAGCAAAAAAAATTTTAGGGAAAGAATTAAAAGCTAGAGAATTAGCACAACTTGCAAGAAAGGGTAATAAAAAAGCTAGAAGAGTCTTAGAAGAGAGTGGAAAATATTTAGGAATTGGTTTAGCAAATTTTGTAAATATTTTTAATCCAGAATTAATTATTTTAAGTGGTGGTGTATGGGATAGTGGTGATATTTTGTTGAATTTTGCTAAAAAAGAGATGAAAAAAAGAGCGTTATTTAATACTGAAGTTGTTTGGAGTAAATTGAAAGAACCAGGTGTATTGGGAGCAGCTAGTTTAATTAAAAATGCATCATAGACCTCCTATTTTGTGGTTTTTGAAAAAAAAAGCATTAAGTGAATTATATGTATCTATTGCTTTAAGAAGTTTAGCAATTTCTATGGTTGGGATTTTTATTCCTCTTTATTTGTATTATGAATTATCTTTTCCATTAAAAGAAGTGTTCTTTTTTTATATAATTGTCTCAGTATTTTTTGCGATATTTACACCAATTGCTGCAAAACTTTCTAATAAGGTTGGTTTTAAATATTGTATTTTAGCAAGTTCTTTTTTTCATATTGCTTTTTTTGGATTATTATTTCTCTTGAATACATTACATGTATCCTTGATTTTTCTTGCAGCAATACTTGGAATAAGTCAAGCATTTTTTTGGTTTAGTTTTCATGCTGATTTTGCTAAAAATAGTGATCATGATCATAGGGGAAGAGAAGTTAGTTTGTGGTTTGCATTCTCCTCTGTTTCGGCTATACTTGGTCCCTTTATTGGTGGTTTAGTATTATCTATACCAGAACTTGGTTTTAACTGGTTGTTTGTTTTTGCAAGTATTGTACTTCTTAGTTCTGCTATACCTTTATTTTTCTTTAAGGATGATAGAACAAGATCTTTTTCTTTTAAAGGTATTTTCTCTAAAATTAAACTTAAAGAAGCTATAGCATTTGTTGGTAATGGTATGGAGGGCGTGGCTGGTGTTGTTCTTTGGCCTTTATTTATTTTTATAATTGTAAAAAAATATTTTTTGATGGGTTCATTAGCTTCTGTAGTATCTATATTTATGATAGTTTTTACTGTCGGGGTTGGTAAATTAAGTGATGGTATTAAAAAAAGAAAAATAATGAATATCGGAATAATAATATCAACTATTACTTGGTTAATAAGAATCTTTGTTAAAACAATTTCACAGGTTTTTACTGTAACTTCTATAGGTGCTACTGGTAGTACTTTAACAAATGTTCCATTCAGTGCTTTAACTTATGATAGAATTAAAAAAAATAATTTAATTGAATTTTTAGTTTTAAGAGAAGTATTTCTTTGTGTTGGTAGAATTTTAGTGTTAACTGTCATGTATTTTACAAGCAAATGGTTTGCTGGATTTTTTATGGCAGGAGTAGGTAGTTTATTGCAGCTTTTATTTTAGAAAAGTTTATAAATCACATTTTTTCTAAAGAAGCTAGAAGGAATGTGGTAATCTCTGCTTCGGCGGAATCTGAACCTTTGTGAATTAAAAATGGGATTTTATAAATCAATTAGAGAAATTTGGAAGAAACCTAAAAAAAATTTGGGTAATCTATGGAAGGAAAGACTTGTTCAATGGAGAAAAGAACAAAGTATTGTAAGATTAGATAGACCTACAAGAATTGATAAAGCAAGAAGTTTAGGTTACAAAGCTAAGCAAGGATACTTAATTGTAAGAGTTAAAGTTGGAAGAGGCGGTAGAAAAAGAGAAAAAATTAGTGGTGGTAGAAGAAGTAAACATAGTGGAAGTAAAAAGCTAGTTAGTAAAAGTTATAGGTGGGTTGCTGAAGAAAGAGCTTCTAAAAAATACAAAAATTGTGAAGTTCTAAATTCTTATTATTTAGCTGAAGATGGAAAAAATTATTGGTTTGAAATCTTGTTAATAGATGTGCATAATCCTGTAATTAAAAGTGATAAAAATATAAACTGGATTTGTAATCAAAAAGGAAGAGTTTTTAGAGGAAAAACTGCTGCTGGAAAAAGAAGTAGGGGCTTATTAAATAAAAGTAAAAAAAATTAATAATATAATCTTCTTCTTGGTTTTAATATTAAATATAGTGAAATTATAAAGATTATTGTAATAATTGTTGCTATAATTCCATATATTATTGTATTTGGTTTTTCTTTTATTCTTTCTTTTCTTGAAACTACTATTGCCCTGCAAGCTTCTACAGCTGATCCTGTTAGTTCTACTGCTTCTTTGAATTGTCCATCTTCCATATTTTTTTCTGCTTCGTTTAATAATTCATTGAATTCTAGACATTCTGGATTTTCTTTGAATAAATCTTTTGCAAATGTTACTCTTGTTACCGCTGTTGTTTCATTATATATCCCACGTGTTATTAAATTTAAAAATAATTTAAGAGAGTCTGAAAAAGGTGGATTTTTTACATTTGCCTTTATTAGTGCTTCATAATAACCTAAATTTGATTGTCCTGAAGAAGTAATTATAAGATCTGATCTTGCTTCTTGACCTGGTCTTAATAATTCAATTTGATCTTTTGTGAATTCTAATGTTAAATCAGTATTATTAGTTTCTGTTTCTAATTTTATACTGTATAACATAAGATTACCTGTGTTTTTTATTGTTATTGGTGCTACTATTGATTCATCTTTATAAATTAATAAAAATGGTTCTGAAAATAGATCTATTGATGCTGTTTTAGTAGTTCTTCCTCCGCTTCCTACTTCTGTTTGGTATATTTTTGATAATTCTGTTACTATTGCTGTAGAAGAATTATACCAGCTTGATGAATTATCATAACCATCATAAACCCTTTGTGAACATTTAATTAAATCTTCATATGATTCTGAAATGGTTTCTAAAAATAGTGTAGAATTAGCTTTACCTTCCAATATTTCATCGTTTAAATACCATCTCCAAAAATCTTTATTTTTTTGATCTAAATCAGCACTATCTGAATAGTTTCCTGTAGTACAATTTATTATAGCATTTTGTATTGGTGTTGTATCATTTATTGCTGGATTTGAAGTTAATATAGGAATTGTATTTTTGATCTTAAAGAAATAATAACGATCAGTCCCATTTAAAGATCTATTTATATTAGAAACTGTATCATTTGCATACCAAGCATATCCAACAAGAATACCTCTTGTTGAAGCTATTCTTAAGGTAGTCCAATTTTTATGCAAAGTAGTAGCTGATGGTTTAGAAGAATAATTAGCCCATGAACCAGAATCATTAGTTGAAAACCAAGCATAATCTACATCTCTGTCATTATTTATATTAATACTTAAATTGATATCCTCATCATATCTTGGATAAGTTTGATTATTTAAGTGGGAAGTAAAATATGGTGGATCATTTGGCCCAAAGATAATATAAGTTTCTCCAGCATCTGATCCTCCTGCAGGATCTGCTAATGGTGCACCGATTATAATATCAGACATGTTAATATTATTTGTATCACCAGAGGCAACAGCTGCACCAGAATAGTCATCAGCATCATCACCCCAGATAGTAATATTAGCCCAAATCAGATCTAAATCAAATGTTTTATTAAAGGAATAACTTCCAGAACCATAAATAACATAAGTTTCTCCAGTATTATTCAAAGTTTTATCAGTACTATTTCCCCCATATGCACCAATTATAATATCTGTTTTATTATCATTATTTATATCACCAGAAGCAACAGCATAACCAGACCAATCAATATGATCATCCCCAAAAACAGTAATATTAGCTGAAACTGTATTATTATTTAAATCAATTACCTTTCCAATAGAATAACTTTCAGATCCGTAAATAACATAAACTTCTCCAGCATCAGTACCTCCAGGAGGATCTGCTCCATATGCCCCAATTATAATATCATTAATACCATCATTATTTATATCTCCAGAAGTTACAGCTGCACCAGAATAGTCATCAGCAGCATGCCCATAAACAGTAATATTAGCTGAAACTGCATGTAAATCAAATACTCTTCCAGTAGGATAACCATCTGAACCATAAATAACATAAGTTTCACCAGAATTGTTTAAATTTGCATTACTTGTACCATTTCCACCCTGTGCTCCAATTAAAATATCTGCAATACCGTCATTATTTATATCACCAGAAGCAACAGACGAGCCAGACCAGTCACTTAGATCATCTCCCCAAACAGTAATATTTGCTGGGAGTGTATTATTATTTAGGTCAAATGTTTTATTAATAGAATAACTGGCTGAACCATAAATAACATGAGTTTTACCGGCAGCACCTCTACCACTAGGATCTGCTCCAATTGCCCCCATTATAATATCTGCAATACCGTCATTATTAATATCACCAGAAGCAACAGACCAACCAAGATGATCTAGAGTATCATTTCCATAAATAGTAATATTTGCTCCATGCAAACTTAAATCAAATGTTTTATTAATAGAATAACTGGCTGAACCATAAATAACATAAACTTCTCCAGCATCAGTACCTCCAGGAGGATCTGCATACCTTGCTCCAATTATAATATCATTAATACCATCATTATTTATATCACCCGAAGCTATATCTCTTCCAGAATGATCGTCAGCAGCTGTACCCCAAATAGTGATATTAGCAGATACTGAATTTAAGTCAAATGTTTTACCTGTAGAATAGCTATTAGAGCCATCGATAACATAAGTTTCACCAGCACCAATACGTCCGGTAGGATCTGCTCCATATGCCCCAATTATAATATCACCGATATCATCATTATTTATATCACCTGAAGCTATAGCCCAGCTGGAATTATCATTAGCATCATCCCCGTAAACAATAAGATTAGCAGATGTAGAATCTAAATCATATGTTTTATTAAAATCATCTAATTGAATACCAAATATATATTCTAATAAAGTATTGTTTCCATAAATGGCAAACCCAGTGATTTCAAAATCAACATTACCAATATTTTCTTTAAAGATAAAGAAAAAAATACTTCCAATAGAAATTAATATTACTAATATTACTAAATTTTTATTTATTTTAAACTCTTCTCTAGGTTTATCAAGTTTATTCTTTAAATTATTAGTATAAGAATCATAATAAGAATACCATTGTTCTTCTGTTCTCCCTTTTAGAAATTTACTTAA
>NZBH01000052.1 GCA_002687815.1 archaeon
AAAAAGAAATACAAGTCTATTAGCACTTCTTTTATTACTTCCATTTTTATTTTTCTTACTTTTCCAAGAAAACTGGGAAGAATTAAAATCAAGTTTCCTGATTTTGCTTTTGCCATCACTAAGCATTTTTGCTATAGCAGGCATAGCATCAATAAAAAATAGATTAAATAAAAATCTAATCAAACCAGCAATAGCTTTTACAACTATAATTATAATTTTAGTGGCATCTATTACATTTATTAGCAATTTAAATTTTGAAAAAGATCAAAGATGGTATACAAGATTTCCACACTCGCTTACAAATGAAATAAATCTAAATACATTGCCAGAAAAATCAAGACTTGACTGGCAATTTTTTTACACAGACGAAACTAAAGAAGAATATCAAAAACAAAAACAAAAATACATTTCACCAGGTATTTTCCCTAAACTTTATCATCAAATTTCAATAAAAGAATTTTCATTTAGAGAATTTAAAAATAATATCAATAAAAAACAATTAACAACTTTAGAAGTTTGGAATTATATCTATGGATGATCTCCTTTCATCTCTTTTCGTGCTTTCCTATAAAAAGTATTGTAAAACGTATGGATATTTTTATAATTTTTATTAAATATAGATCTTAAATAAGTTAAAATTAAAAAGAACCCATGAAGAAAAATAAAAAAAGAAAGTCTTAGCCCTTTTTCAATTTTTGAATATTCTCTTTTTTGTTTCTTTAAACTACAGCAACCCATTTATTCCACACTCCGTTTTATCTCATTATTTATATGCTCTTTTAGTATTGGTAATTTTTCTCTGTAAAAAGAATAAACTTCTTTTGTTTGGTGAAAAGGTGGTCTACCCATAATTAAGAGTGGAGAATAATAAAGTTCTCCAGGAATACACTTGGGTTGTATTCCAATATGCCTATCCATTATCTTAATACCTAAATTAAATCCAAAATCAGCCAATTTTTTTCTTTTTTCTTCTCTTGTAATACGATAAACAGGAGCATTAAATTCAATCCCATATTGTTTATAAAAATCGCTTATCAAACTTATTGCAAATGGAGATTGCTCTACCATCTCACTTGTATCATGAGAAGAACCATCGGCAGCAAACTTTATTCCTTTTAATTTATTAAACATTATAGTTTTTGAATGCATTGTTATTTTACATCCTAAACACCAAATAAATCCAGAACTATATTTTTGAGAATCATTATCTAAATTATTAATAAGAATTTTTTCAAAAATATCTTTTACAGAAAAATAATTAAAACTAAATTTTCCAGGAAATCTTTTCTTTAGTTCAAGGTATCTATTTTTAGCCCTTTTAGTTTTAAAATGCCCATAGCCATTAGAATATGTAAGTAAATGTATTTTGTTAAAATCTTTAGTTAGCTTTATAGCTGCATAAGTAGAATCAATACCTCCTGAAAACATTAATGAAATATCATTTTTCATTTTAAATTCTCCTTAAAAAAGTTAAACTCCTATTTAAAAACAAACTTAAATTTTCAGATGTTTTCAATAAATAAAAAAATGATTTAACCATATAATTAAATCTTAAATAAAAAGACCTTTCTAAATCCCTTTTTGATTTAGTTATTTGTTTTGTACTTATTCCATTTTCATTTAAAACTAAGGAATTGTTTAAAAAAATATATTTGGAATAATTATTTGTAGCCAATAAATTATTCTTTTTACAATATTCATAAAAAGAAGTTCCAGGATAAGGGGTAGCATAAGATACCTGTAAAAATGAAGGATCAGTTTCTTTAATCAAGTCTTTAGTCATAAGTATATCCTTTTCAGTTTCAAATGGAAAACCAACCATAGCAAAGGCCATAGTAACCATACCAGCTTTTTTAGCAACTTCAAATCCTTCTTTGATCTGTTCAACCGTTATACCCTTTCCTATCTCCTTTAATATTCTTGGAGAACCTGATTCAATACCCAATTCAATTTTATAACAGCCAGCACTTTTCATTTTTTTTAATAAGGGTAATGAAATAGTATCAACTCTTGTAAGACACAACCATTTAACTTTCTTGTTAAGACTTTTTTCTTCCATCTTATTGCAGAATTCTTCAACCCATTTTACATCATATGTAAAAGTATCATCCAAAAAAGAAAAACTTTTTACACCATAATTTTGGATGCAATCTTCTATTTCTTCTATTACATTTTTTACACCCCTTTTTCTCAATTCTTTTCCACAAAAAGAAGGAACAGCACAATAAATACAAGAAGCAGGACAACCACGCATAGCAATAATGGTAGTAAAATTATCAAATTCTATCGATTTATATTTTTCATTAGGCAATAAATCTCTGGCTGGAAAAGGTAACTTATCAAGATCATTAATGAATTCTCTTTTTTTGTTAACAATAACCCTATCTTTCTTCCAAACCAAACCATCAACTTTTTTTAAGTCACTTTTTTCGTTTAAAGATTTAATTAAATCTGGAAATGTATATTCCCCTTCACCAATAATCAAAAAGTCAATATTTGGATTATCCTTTAAAGTTTCATTAGGCGCTAAACTTGGATGAACCCCACCAACAACAATTGGTACATCCGGTAATATTTTTTTTATTTCAGAACTAAGCTGACAACATAACTTTATGGTTGGTGTAACACTTGTTAGACCAATTAAATCAGGATCTTCATTTTTGACTCTTAATAAAATATTTTCAATACCAATATTCTCAGCATTTGAATCAATTATTTTTACTTTTATATTATCTTTTCTTAACATGGCCGCTATGTAGGCCAAACCTAAAGGAGGCCCAACTGAAATCTGAGATAATGAACTTATTTCTCTTTGATAATTCGGATTAATCAATAGAACCTTCTTAACAATCATATTTTGAGTAAATGGATGAAAAATATTTAAATATTTATTTCTTTGATAAGTATAATTCAATTAACTTACCAATACCCAATCCTACAGCAGCACTAGAAACAAGAAAACTCTTTTTTAATAAAGAGAAGTTCATACAATCTTTGTTTCTTAATACCCATTTATCAAATAAATTATTAATTTTTATATAATTTAGAAATTTTACATTAGACTTATCATTAATGTCAGTTTGAATATCCACAGATTCAATTTTTGCATTATTTCTTACAGCCTCTAACATCATCTCAATTTCTATTTCAAATTCATTGCTTGTTAAGTTCATTTTTCTTATCAAACCACTTCTAATTGCTCTAAAACCACAATTCGTATCTTTTATTTTTGGAATCAATAAATTAAGCCATATACTTGACCATTGATTTAGAATTTTTCTTATCTTGGACCTATAAATTTTTCTTTGACCAACCACAAAATCACTTTTTTTAATCTGTTCATAAAATTTAGTTATATCTTCGGGATTATGTTCTCCATCACCATCCAAAGTAATAATAACATCAAATCCATTTTCCAATGCATATTGAAATCCTTTTTTTAATGAATACCCCTTCCCTTTTCTTTCTTTATTTCTGATAATAGTACAACCGGATATATTAATTTTCGATTCATCCCCATCATCCATAATTAATATATAATCCACAAATTTATTAGTAGTCTCTACTATTTTTTTTAGATTTTCTATATTTACATTGTAACAAGGAATTATAGCTATTTTTTTCATTCTAATTTCAATAAACCAATATATTCTTAAATATTTATCTTTTCAAAAAATTTAAATATAATGCTATTATGGTAGCTAATATGAACTCTGCAGAAATGCTAATATACACACACATACCTTATATTATTATTTGCACATTTGTTTTAATTGAAATTCACTGCTTAAGGTTATACACAAAAAAAATAAAAAATAAATTAAATATACAATAAAAAAATGGATACAACAACAGCAATTTTACTAACTCAATTGCCTATTGCAATTGCTGCTATTATTATTGCAATAGAAGTTTTTAAATTGAAAAAAGACTTCGTAAAAATATTAAATAAACTTGTAGAAATTTCTAAAAAAAATAAGGATTCTAATAAACATCAAAAGAAACACTAGTTTTTTCTGTATTCAGGTTTGAATATATTCTATAATCTTTATTTTCACCAAGTAGAGGAATAATCTTATCAAAATATTTATGAATTATCCAAGGATGAAACAAATAACAGCACCCTTCTTTATTTTTCAAAGATTTTATTAGAGTATCAATATTCTTTTTTTCAACTATTAGCCCTTGCCAGTCATAAGGTTTTATTATAGGAATTTCATAAATTCCATTTTTATAAGAAGAAGATTTTCCACCAATCTTGCTTGAGATATATTCATACTTAAACATTTTTAACAAATCAATAAATTCATGATTAAAATTTAAAAAAGGAGGTCTAAATCCCTTTACTTTAATTTCATTCTTTTCAAATTTTTTTTTGTGCTAGTTCAAACTCATTCTTTAATTTCTCATAAGAAAGTTTCCCCAATAACATATGATTAAATCCATGCGATGCTATTTCATGTCCCCCAGACAAAATTTCATCTATTAATTCAATTCGTTTATCTATATTTTTTGCAGAAAAGAAAAAAGTAAATCGTAGATTTTTTTCTTTTGCAAAATTTAAAATATTACGCAGATAGATATCTTGCCTAAAAGCCCTATGAATTGTAAACAAATCATAGAGCAATACCCTAATACCAAATTGTTTTTCAAATAAGAAAAAATCTTTTATTTCTTCAATCATAATATTCTTTATATAGTAAATACATATAAAAACCTTATGAAGAAGGTTCTGTTACTTATACCCTCAAATAAGAAAGGTTTTATTAGAGATGTCTATTATGGATGCTGGCATGAGAAAAAATTCATTGACTATTCATGGCCGCCAATAGGATTGTACCAACTTTATTCTATATTGGAAAAAAACTTCAAAACATTAGTTGTAGATGGCTCAATATTAAATGAACAACAAGCAATATCAAAAATAAGAAAATTTTCACCAAATATAATAATATTAAACATTGGAACATTCACATTTAAAGACGATCTAATTTTTCTCAGAAAAATAAAGAATAATCTAAAAATAAAAGTAATTGTATGTGGTGAATTTGCTACAACATCTCCAAAAGAATGCTTAAATGAAGATTGCATTGATTATGCTATAAAAGGAGAACCAGAAGGAGCTATCCTAGATTTAGTAAAAAACATTGAAAACTCAGAATTTTTAAAAAAAATTGATGGTGTCTGTTTCAAAGAACACATTAATGAAAATTCATCATTTGTAGAAAATCTAGATTCTATACCTTTTCCAAAAAGAAGTATTCCAGAAGCTAAAAATTACAAGAATCCACTTGCAATTGAAAATCCATTTACAACAGTCTTAGCAACAAGGGGTTGTCCATATTCATGTACATTTTGTACAGTACCAATACTATATGGAAAGACATTTAGAAAAAGAAATGTAAAAAATATCCTAGATGAATTAAAAATCCTAAGAAATGATGGTTTTAAAGAAATATTCTTTAGAGATGAGAACTTAACTTTGGACAAGGAGTTTATCAAAGAATTATGTAATGAAATTATTAAAAATAAATTAAAATTTAATTGGATATGTAATTCTCGTGTTGATACTGTTGATGAAGAAACCTTAAAATTAATGAAAAATGCAGGGTGCCATCTAATAAAATTTGGTGTTGAGTCTGGAAATCAAGAAATTCTTAATAAAATAAAAAAAGGAACAACATTGGGTAAGATAGAAGAAATTTTTTTCACATGTAAAAGAATTGGAATTGATACACTTGCACATTTTATGTTGGGATGTCCGGGAGAAACTAAAGAGACAATTAAAAAGAGTATAGAATTTGCAAAAAAACTGAATCCATTATATGCATCTTTTGATATTGTATTAAAATATCCAAATACAGAATTAAATTGTTTACCAAAACATGACTTAAGTGAATCAGAACTAAAAAAATGGCATGATAAAGCATTTATATCTTATTATTTACGACCAAAATTAGTGATCAGACATATATTAAAAGTCAAATCCCCAAAGCAGTTCTTACAAAAATCACATGAAACACTTACACTTTGGAATTCCTTTGTTAAAAATAGCTTTACAACACATTTTAAATATTTTTATTAGTTTAATACAATAAAAAATGAAAAGGATAGTTAAAATTTTATTAATAATATTGTTTATCCTAATTAGTTTTTTACTTTTTACTTTTTATAAAGATTATTCAAAGAATAGAGAAGATAATTCCATTAATTTAGGCATATCTAAAACCTTTATTGAAAAATTTAAATGGAAACAAAGTTCGTATACCCATGATTCAATTACTTTCACAGGAAATAATAAAGATTCAACTATCCAAATAAAAGTATTAAAGGATACTAATTTAGAAAAAGCTAATACATATATTTCTGACAAGATGTTTATGATTAATTCGTTATTTAGGGGAGTAAGTTCTCCATATCCGGGTGCATTATCCAATAGAATAGAATGCCCAGAAGAATTTAAGCCTATAAAACTAACAAATAAGCCTTTTGATTATTATATTGTTTATGCATCTAATCGTTTTACATATGGTGTTTGTTCTTGGGATCTGATTAAATACAAAAGTATTATTTATTTTTTATATTGTAATGAAGAAAAAAGCCTTTATCACATAAAATTATTTATATCAAATGATAAAGAGATTTCAGATTATGAGAAAATGTTGACATCTCTTAAATGTTTAGAATGAGATTAAAAAGAAAAACAATTTTAGTTCTTTCTAGTATAATTCTAGTTTGTAGCATTTTTATAATTATATTTAACGAATACAAAACTTATTCTTGTGAAAACATAAAAAGCGATTTTATTAAAGATTTATGTTATTTAGAAAAAAAAGATGATAGTGAAAGTATTAATTGTTATTCTGTTGAAAATACTTATTTACAATACATGTGTTTAAGAATAGGATTTAGACCACATTTGCTTGGTTTTATAACCACCAAATTTTCATCTCTAAAAAATGATTTTAGTAATCTATTAGAAGAATGCAAAGATTATAGTAAGTATCATAATCTTCATTGTATTTACACTAATGTAGCTAGTTTAGCAAAAGATAATCTACTAGAAGCAAAAAATATCTGTAGTCAATTAAAAGATGAGAAATTAATTGGTGAATGCAAATTTTATATAGCATCTTCTATTGCTATGGATATTGGTAAAGATACATCTAAAAAAATAGATCTTCTTATGAATCTTTGTAAAGAAATTTCACATATATCTTGGCGTTCAGAATGTTATTATGTTTTAGCTGATGAATTAGCAATGACAAAACCAGAATACTTTAGAGAAATTGCTAATGCATGTAGAAAATCAAATCTAGCAATAGATTATGCTTGTTTTGACCATGTTACATATCTTATGCCAGTAGAAAAGACACTTGAACTTTGTAATATACTCAAAAGTATTAAAGAAAAGACTGATTGTTTTAGGGGTGGTGGTTATATTTTTGGATGGCGCTATGGTGATATAGTTTTAGGCACTTCCACTTGCGATAAATTCCCGGCTGAATATAAGAAAAATTGTTTTAAGGGACTAAGTGAAGGGATTGGAAGACATTTTAGCCATGATATTCAAACAGCAATTTCATCTTGTAATGAAATCCCAATAGAATTCAGAGATCGTTGTTTTTGGGGTTTAGGTGAAGATATTGGTAAACGTTTCAATAAAGATATTAATTCAGCCATTTCATCTTGTAATGAAATCCCAATAGAATTCAGAGATAATTGTTTTAAAGGACTATGTATGGGGGTTGGTGGACGCTTTGATAGGGATATTTCTAGATCCATTTCAAGATCTATTTCAGCTTGCAACAAAGTCCCTGTTAAATTTAGAAACGATTGTTTTTGGCAAATAGGTAATGGTATTGGTCGCCATTTTGGAAGAGATCTTCCAACAATTATTTATGAATGTAATAAAGTTCCTACTAAATTAAGAAATAATTGTTTTAATGGTGTAGGTCAGGGGATCGGTCGCCATTTTGGAATAAATATCTCTATCTCTATTTCATCTTGTAATGAAATCCCAACAGAATTCAGAGAAGATTGTTTTGAAGGTTTAGGAGGAACTATAAGTGAACAGTTTGAGGGAGATATATATTCAGGCATTTCTATTTGTAATCAATTCCCTTCTAATCTCAAGGCTAGTTGTTTCTTTGTACTGGGGGAAAATATTGATATACGTTTTGGTAGAGATGCTAATAGAGCTATTTCATTTTGTAATGAAATCCCAACAGAATTCAGAGAAGATTGTTTTAAAGGTTTAGAAAATATTTAAAATGAAAAATAATAAATCAACAAAAATACTAGTCATTCTATGTATAATATATTTAATAATCCGCTTATCAATATTATTCACTTCGCCAAATCTTTTAGATTATGGGGAAGCTAGGATGGGTGTAATAGCAAAAGAAATAATGGTTGGTTCAAAAACCCCTTTATTTGAATACCAATTTTTCTTCGGAACACACCAAGGAGGTCTATTA
>NZBH01000053.1 GCA_002687815.1 archaeon
ATAAAAACTTATAAAGGATATATTTGAGGTTTTATTTATGAATAAGGTAATTGTTACTGGCGGAGCTGGTTTTATTGGAAGCCATATTTGTAAAACTTTATTAAAAAGAGGGGACTTTGTTGTTTGTATAGATAATTTCGATGATTATTATGACCCAAAGATTAAAGAGAATAATGTTTCAGGACTTATAAAAAATCCTTCTTTCAAACTCTATAGAAAAGATATAACCAATTACCAAGATATGGAAGATATTTTTCATGAAGAGAATCCAGAAAAGATAATACACATGGCAGCAAGGGCTGGTGTAAGATTTTCAATAGAAAAACCATTGTTATATGAAAAAGTTAATATTAAGGGTACATTAAATCTTTTAGAATTATCTGTTAAGTATAAAATTAAGAGTTTTATTTTTGCATCAAGTTCTTCTGTATATGGAGAAAGAAAAGATGTGCCTTTTAAAGAAACAGATAAGATTGATAATCCAATAAGCCCATATGCTGCTACCAAAAAAGCTGCAGAATTACTAAGCTATACTTATCATCATTTACACAATCTTAATATTACTTGTTTAAGATTTTTTACAGTCTATGGTCCTAGTGGAAGACCAGATATGGCAACACATAAATTTATAACTTCTATATTAAATGAAAAACCAATTGATATGTATGGTGATGGGACAAGTATAAGAGATTATACTTATGTTGCGGATATTGTTAATGGAATAATTTCTGCATTAGATAAAAATTTAGGTTATGAAATTATTAATCTGGGTGGTTCAAATCCGATTGAATTAAAAAATTTTATTTCTACTATGGAAAAAGTTATTGGGAAAAAAGCAATTATAAACAAAATGTCCTTGCAAGCTGGAGATGTTACAAAAACTTACGCTGATATAGATAAAGCTAAGAGGTTGCTTGGATGGATTCCAAAGACTTCATTAGAAGAAGGATTAAGAAAAACATTTGAATATATTGCAACAAATAAAGATCAAAAGTAAATTATTTAAATGCAAAATTTCTTAATTAAACTATGGATTATTCTAAATTATGTGAGACTTACCTTGGATTAGAAGAGACTACAAAAAGGTTAGAAAAAACAGAAATACTATCTAAACTTCTTAAGAATACTTCGGTAGAAGAATTAAAAGAAATTATTTATTTAATAAAAGGGAGAGTTTTTCCGGATTGGGATGAAAGAAAATTAGGAATGAGTTCTAAATTAATTTTAAAGTCTATAAGTAATGCTAGTGGAGCATCTAAAGAAAAAATTGAAAGATTATGGAAAAAAATTGGTGACCTGGGAAAAGTTGCTGAAGAATTAATGAAAGATAAGAAACAAAGAACCTTACATAATAAAAAATTAACAGCAAAAAAGGTTTTTGATAATATAAAAAAATTACCAGAATTGACTGGAGAAGGAACTGTATCAAGAAAGGTTAATTTAATTGCGGAACTTCTTTCAAATGCAACTCCTGTTGAAGCTAGGTTTATTGTAAGAACTGTATTAGAAGAACTAAGAGTAGGTGTTGCAAGTGGTGTTATAAGAGATTCTATAGCAAAAGCGTTTAATATTGAAGTTAAGGATGTGGAAAGGGCATTTGAATTATTAAATGATTATGGAGAAGTAGCAGAAAAAGCAAAGAGTGGAAAAAGAAGTTTAAGAAGTGTTAGTATAAATGTGGGTAAACCAATAAAAGTTATGTTACCTATTCGCGTTAATTTAATAGAAGATGCATTTAAGGCTTTAGGGAAAACTGTACAATGTGAAATAAAATTAGATGGTTTTAGGGTTCAAATTCATAAAAAAGGAGAAGATATTTCTTTGTTTACAAGAAGGTTGGAAAATGTAACAAATCAATTTAAGGAAATATTGCCAATATTAAAAAAGAATGTTAAAGGAGATTCTTATATTTTAGATACTGAATTAATCGGTTTTAATCCTAAAACTAAAAAATATTTGCCTTTTCAAAGTATTTCCCATAGGATTAGGAGAAAATATGATATTGAAAAAATGGCTAAGAGTTTACCTGTTGAAATTAATATTTTTGATGTTATGTATTACAATGGAAAAAATTTATTTGATAAAACCTTAAAAGAAAGAAGAAAAATTTTGGAAAAAATCGTTAATGAAGAAAGAAGAAAAATTGTTTTGACAGAAAAATTAATTACTGATAATAAAAAGAGCATTGAAAAATTCTATAAAGAATCTTTGAATGAAGGTTATGAGGGGGTTATATTTAAAAAAATAGATTCTGAATATAAGCCCGGAAGATATGTTAAAGGATGGATAAAATTAAAACCAATAATGGAAACTTTAGATTTGGTTATTATTGGCGGAGTGTGGGGTGAAGGAAAAAGAGCTACTTGGCTGAGTAGTTTTGCATTGGGTTGCAGAAAAGGAAATAAGTTTTTAGAGATTGGAAAAATAGGAACTGGGATTAAAGAAAAATCAGAAGGTGTTACTTTTAAACAATTAACTAAAGAATTAAAACCATATATAGAAGAAACAAAAGGAAGAACTGTAAAAATAAAACCAAAATTAATTATTGAAATTGCTTATGAAGAAATTCAAAAAAGTCCAACTTATTCAAGCGGTTATGCTTTACGATTTCCGAGACTTCTACGGTTACGAGATGATTTGAGTATAAAAGATTGTGATGATATAGAAAGGGTTAGAAAATTTTATTTAGCTCAGAGAAAAATTAGCGAGGAGAAGAAATAATCTTTGAACAATAATAATCTTTATAAAGAAAAAGTTATTATTGATGTGTAGTTTAAATTTGTCGAGAGTAAAAAATCGTAACATATATTAAGTAGTAATAATTTAATAAAATTTAAGGTTAAAAAAAGCTGGTGTGTTCCTGGGAGGTTCAATTTATGATTGTTAAAGAAGAGTTTTTAAACAAACTAAGACAATTTTTTGGTCTTAATCTTTATGAGGTGAGAATTTGGACAGCATTACTTTCTCGAGGTATTTCTACGGCAGGAGAGTTAAGTGATATAGGTAATGTACCAAGATCAAGAGCTTATGATGTTTTAGAAAGTTTAGAAAAGAAAGGCTTTGTTGTTATGAAATTAGGAAAGCCAATAAAATATATTGCAGTTGAACCAAAAGAAGTTGTTGAAAGAGTTAAAAAATTAATCAGGGGTCAAGCTGAAGACAGTGTTAAAAAATTAGAGAATCTTAAAGAGGGTGATGTTCTTGGAGAATTAAATTCTTTGCATAGTCAGGGAATTGAGTTTGTTGAACCTAGCGATTTAAGTGGAGCATTAAAAGGTAGACATAATTTATATACACATTTAGAATTAATGGCTAAAAATTCTGAAAAATCAATTACACTTGTAACAACTTCAAAAGGAATTGTAAGAAAAGTTGATGCTTTAAAACCTGAACTAGAGAAATTAACTAAAAAAGGTGTTAGTATACGGATTGCTGCACCAATAACAAAAGAAAATTCTAGTTCTATTAAAGATATTATGAAAATTGCCGAAGTAAAAAATTTAGATAAAATGGATGCAAGATTTTGTATTATTGATAATAAAGAAATTTTATTTATGGTGTTAAATGATGAAGAAGTACATCCAACTTATGATGTTGGTGTGTGGGTTAATACTCCTTTTTTTGCGAATACCTTAACTAATTTATTTGAACGGGTATGGAAAGGCCTAGAATCTGCTGATCAAGCTTTAGAGAAATTAAAATAAAGTTTTAATTCTTTGTGAAAAGTTTTATAAATCTATTTTTTGTAGATGCTGCTATGAAATCTGAAAAAGGATCAAGAAATGAGAAGAGAATGGATGTTTGGCCCAGTATGAGCATAAAGGAATTTACTGATCAATTGGGTGGAGCTGGTTATGCTGGTAAAAGGATGGCTGAAGCTTTTGAAATTTATAAAAAAATGTTGGATGATAAAAAATGTATTAAATTTGTTGCTGCTGCCGGTGCTTTAATTGCTGGTGGTATGAGGAATATTTTTGTTAAATTGATAAGAGCAAAAGCAGCTGATGCAATGTTGTTTACTGGTGCTATATTAACTCATGATTTAATTGAAAGTTTTGGAGTACATCATTATCAGGGTAGTTCTGAAGTAGATGATGTTGACTTAGCAAAAAAAGATGTTTTTAGAATGTATGATGTTTTCTTAGAGAAGAAAGGTTTTATGAAACATGAAGAAGGAATTCAAAAAATATTACCTTTATTACCCCAAAAAGAAATGTCACCAAGAGAATTTTTAATGGAATTGGGGAAACATATAAAAGATGAAAATTCAATTATTAAAGCATGTACTGATATGGGTGTTGATATTTATTGTCCAAGTATAACTGATTCTATGTTAGGTTTTCAAGCTTGGATGTATGGTCAAAATCATGACTTAAAAATAAATCCTCAGTTAGATATTGCTGATTTTATGGATTTGGTTTGGAAAGAAGATAGAACATATGGTATGTTAATTCTTGGTGGTGGAGTTCCAAAACATTTTGTTCCTGGAATGATGCAAGCTACTGGAAATTCTTTAAATTATATTATTCAAATAACAATGGACAGACCAGAACATGGTGGAGTATCTGGAATGCAAATAAGAGAAGCTAAATCTTGGGGTAAAGTTTCACCAGATGGATTGGTTTGTGATATGAGGTGTGATGTTACTTTGGCATTTCCTTTGTTAGTTGCAAATATTTTAGATTATTTGAAAGAAAAAGATTAATTGTAGTAATATTCTCCTTTTTTTCTTTGGGTTGTATCTAAATTAGAACCGGGTTTGTTTATTCTTGGTCTTAATGTTTCTTTGTCTGTTCTATAAGTAATGTCTAAGATTTTTAAGACCCTATTCATTCCTTCTTGTTTTGTTACAGGGCCATATACTGAACCTTGCTTAGCAGGAATACCTTCGAAAACAAGCATGGAATCTGCAATGTAATCTATAAATTGTACATCATGGTCTACAACAATTGCACAAGCTTCTTTTTTTTGTATAAATTTTTTTATTACTTCTGCTACTTTTAGACGGTCTTCTACATCTATAAATGCAGATGGTTCATCAAATGCAAATATCTTACAATCTTGAGACAAGGTAGCTGCTATGTATACTTTTTGTAGTTCTCCACCAGATAATGTATTAACTTCATTGTTTAATACTGGTTTTAAATTTAGTTTTTCTAAGATTAATGATTGGTACCACTTTGAATTAAAATTTGTTTTAGCAATTTTTCTTAAATGTTCTATAACTGTGCCTTTAATGTTTGCTTCTGGATATTGCACTTTGTATGCAATTTTCATTTTCTTTATTTTTCCTTTTGTTGGTTTTTCTAAACCAGATAAAAGTTTTAAGAAAGTAGTTTTTCCTAAACCATTAGCACCCATAACAGTTAAAATTTCGGCTTTATGGATTTCTCCTGTGTTTACATTTAATTTAAAATTAGTAAATTTCTTTTCTAATTCTGGAAATTCTAAGAGTATTTCTTTTTCAAGAAGATGTTCTTTTTGAGATCTTGGGAATTTAATTGAGTAATCCCTAAATCTAACATTATCTTCCGGTAGGTAACCATTAAGATATTCGTTTATTCCCCTGCCAACTGCTTTTGATTGAGAAATTATTCCGTAACAAGTTGGTTGCCCATAAACTATTTGTATTTCATCACTTATGTAATCTAAGGTTGCTAGGTCGTGTTCAATTACTACTACAGAAGCATTTTTTGCTAATGATCTTATTATCTTGGCTACTTTAATTCTTGCTGTAACATCACAAAAAGAAGCTGGTTCATCAAAATAATATATATCTGCTTTTTTTACTGCTGCTGCAATAATTGCTACTCTTTGTAATTCCCCGCCAGAAAGACTACTTATATTTCTATTTTTAATTTCTATTAAATCAAGTTCCTCTAAATATTTATCTCCCTTATTTGTTTCATCAATTTTTTTAATTAGATCTTTTACTTTTCCTTTATATATTTTTGGAATAAGTTCTATTCTTTGTGGCTTGTAAGAAATTTTTATTTTTTTATTGAATAATTTTTTAAAATATTTTCCTAAAATTACTGAAGAATATCTTTTGATTATGTCTTCTTCTATTGCTGGATCTTCAAAATTCCCTAAATTTGGTTTTAAATTTCCTGATAAAATGTTTAATGCTGTTGTTTTTCCTATACCGTTTCTTCCAAGAATTCCTACAACTTTATTTTCTTTTGGTATTGGTAAATGAAATAATTCAAATGCATTTTTTCCATATCTGTGGATTGGATCTACTTTTAATTTTTCAGGAAGATTTATTACAGAAAGGGCTTCAAATGGACATTTATTTGAGCAAATAGCACAACCAGTACATAATTCTTCATTTATTACTGGTTTTTTGTTTTTGGTTATACATTCTTTATCCATTCTATTTACAGGACAAAGTCTAAAACACAGCCAGTTTCCACATTTTTCTGGGTTACATTTATCCTTATCTAAGATAACTATTCTTTTCATTAGCTATAATGGTCTAATTTTGGTTTTAAATAGTTTTACTTTAAAGGCTGTAATAAACTTTAAATACCTTATTTTTAATTATTATTGTAATGGTAAACTGTGTTATTTGTAAAAATAAAGTTGAAAAAACCTTTTTAGGAAAATTTAAAGGGACTTATTTTAAAAGAAAAATTGTTTGTTCAGATTGTCAGAAAAAGTTCTCTAAAAAAGACTTATTAGAGAAAATTAAATAAGCCTCGGTAGCTTAGTTAGCTAAAGCATCGTTCTCGTAAAACGAAGATCGGGAGTGCAAATCTCTCTCGAGGCTGTTAATAAAAAAATTTATATATGCGGTTTTTAGTTAAATTCTATAAATGCGGGGGTGCCGGAGTCTGGAAAACGGGCAGGACTTAAGATCCTGTGGCTTAGTGCCTACGAGGGTTCAAATCCCTTCCCCCGCATTCTTTTGCCTCGGTGGCTTAGCCTGGTATAGCATTACCTTGGTATTAAAACAAAAAGGTAAAGGTCGTGGGTTCGAATCCCACCCGAGGCTGTTAATAAAAAATTATTTAAATGTGTAAATTCTTTTAGATAAATAATGGCAAAAAGAGGGCAATTTTATATTTTAGCTGCAGTAATATTATGTATTGTAATTTTTGGTATAACTGTTACTGTAAATAAGATAGAACAGGAAGTTGAAGCTACTGATTTTGTTGGACTAGCTCAAAATTATGTTTTAGAAACTCCTGAATTAATCAATTATGCTATTTATGAGGAAGAAATTCCTTCTGAACTTTTGACAAAATTTACAGATGATTTTGTGGATTATGCTCGTAAAAAAAACCCTCAATTAGGTCTATTATATGTATATAAAGATGACAATGGTGAAGTGAATATAGTAAATTATTTACAAGAAGGGTCTGTTATTCCATATACTACAGAAACTGAAGGGGGAGAAGTATTTGAATTTGGAGATATTACCCTTAATGAAATAGCCTTGGAAGTTGGAGAAGAAGAATTTACTTATACTGTCCCAACTAAATTAGAGCATTTTGGTAATGTAAATAGTGCTAATTTAGCAGCAACAAAATGGGTTAAACTAGATATTGGTGGAGTTCCTTATGTGTTTGATATGGGTGATGGAGTAGAATTTGAAGTTATTATAAAAGGAGAAAGTGAAAGTGGAGAAACAGAAGTTATTTGTACTACCACTGGTGATGACATATTATCTTGTAGTGAATAAATATGAAAATTAATAAAAAGGCTGCGGCTTCATTAATAGCATGGGTTTTATTAGTTGGGCTTACTGTTACTTTAGCTGGAGTTGTAACTAATTGGGCTATTAAAAATGCTAGAAGATTCGAACCATCAAAATTTGCTGGTCCTGATATTTATTGTGGTGATGTTGCAATAAGTCTTGAGGTAAATGATGGAGATAAATATATTAAGAATAGAGGATCATTAATTATTAAAAATTTTCGTTGTATACCTGAAGAAGGTGAACCTACAACTATTGAAAATGTAAATCTTAAACCAATGGATGAAATACCTAATCCTTGTGAGGGTACTGGTGAGATAATACCTGGTGTTGAAAGTTCAGAAGGAGAAGTTGTTTATTGTCCTATGAAGGGAGCTAAAATTGAATAATAGAAAAGGAATTTCTCCATTGATTGCTACTGTATTATTAATTGGATTAGTAGTCGCAGTAGTTGCTTCAATTATGCTTTGGAGTAGAACTATTATAAAAGAAGAAATAGAAAAAAGGGCTCCAATAGCTCAGGGAAAATTAACTTGTCAAACTGAAGTTGGGATAGATGTTGAAGAAGTTTGTATACCTTTAGATACCAGAAGAATAAGAGTTAAAATAAGAAATACAAAAGATAGAATTATTCCAAAAGTTAGGGGGAGAGTTATTGATGACGAAGGTAAATCTTATACTGAAGATTGGTCTGAGAAAACAATTACTGGATTTGAAAGAAAAACTATTTATTTTGGATTTCGTAGTGATTTTACTCCAAAATTTATAGAAATTATTCCTATTATTTTCCAAGAAGGAGATGGTGGGGCTGTTGAAGTTGTTTGTAATAATTACATGGTTAGGTCAACTGAACTTGGACCTTGTATATAATAATCAAAAGGAGGTAAAAACAAATGAATAAAAAAGGAATTTCGCCATTGATTGCTACTGTATTATTAATTGGTGCTACAATAGCATTAGCAGCTTTGGTTATGGTATGGTCACAGAATTTATTTAAATCTACTACAGATAGGACAAAAGCAGGAATAGAAGCAGAAATGATATGTACTGAAGTTCAATTTAGAGTTGATAGTGCTGTTGGAACAGATGCCAGCTCTACATTAAGAATTACTAATAATGGTGATCATGATATTGTAGATTTTATTGCAAGAGTTTATGAAGGTGAAGATGTTGAATTAGGAGTATTAACCGGTGATATATTATCTTCATATGGTAGTGAAGAGTATACAATAACTTATACCAGTACTGCTGCAACTCAGATAGAATTAATTCCAGTTATTTTATTGGAAAATAATAATGAGAAAACATGTGGTACAAATGTAGAAAAAGTAACTCTTACTGCAGCAGCTTAATTAAATTTACATAATTAAAGGAAGAGAAATGACTAAAAAAGGAATTTCGCCATTGATTGCTATCATATTATCAATTGGGGTTGTTGTAATGATAACATCCCTGGTTATAATTTGGTCTAAAGATGTATTTAAGGAAACTATGAAAAGCCCGGAGGAAGATGCAGAAGCAGAAATGATTTGTGAAACAAAAATTGAATTTAACATTGAAGACACTATTCCAATAGATGAAGGTACAGAAATTACAATTACTAATGCTGCTAATACACAGATTGAAAATTTTGTTGCAAGAGTTTACTTAGACAATGGAGAAGTTAGAATGATAGAAGGAATAGAAGCTGTGGATACTTTGGAGGCACATGATACAAAATCATATACCATATCTTATGATGGTGTGGCAACAAAAATAGAATTAGTTCCAAAGATAAAATTAAAGGAGGGTAAAACTACAATTTGTAAAAAAAAGATAGAAGAAACAATTGTTAGTTAATTTTAGATGAAAAAAGGACAAACATGGATTTCAGCAGTATTGTATATAGCTCTAGGAACTATAGTAATGACAATCATCTTAGCTGCAGGAATGCCTGTAATAAATAAACTGAAAGATAAGAATGTTGTTGTACAAACCAAAGATGTAATGTATGGTGTTGATAGTGCAATAAGAACAGTTCTTTCAGAAGGTCCTGGTTCCCAAAGAACAGTTCATGTAGATGTTGGAAGAGGAGATTTTATTATTGATGGAGTAAATGAACACATAAATTGGAGTATGAGAACAAAAGCATTACTCACGGCTCCGAATATTGTGATACAAGAAGGTAATTTAGATATTCTTACAAAAGAAACAACTGTTGAAGGGCAATATATAATTATGTTGGGTATTGATTATAGTGCTAATTCGGATATTAAAATAGAAGAAGAAGATACTTCTAAAATGATTAAAGGAAGATATAGCCTTGTGATTAAAAACATGGGTATACTAGATGAGGATATTGAACCAACAGTAAATATAAAAGATCTTTCTTAAGGTTTAAACGAAAAATTTATTAAGTTCTATTCAAGTTTTATTTCTAGAGGTGTTTAAACTGATATTTAAAAAAAAGGAGGTTAAATTAGAAGAACCAACAACAACTTTTTCTGTTGATTTAAAACCAAAAATACCAAATTTACCAGATATTAAGTTGATTGGGGATAAAACTCATCTGAATATTAGATATCCTTTAATTGCACCATATTCTTATGCTCACATTTTTTGGAGTGAAAAAAATAAAGAACTTGTTTATACTATAGAAGAACCAAGATTAACTAAACATGAAAAAGATACTTTGGGTTTTCTTGAAGAAGGCATTAAAGAATTAATAAATATTAGTTTTATTGGTGTTAAAAAAGGTGAAACTATAATAAAATATCTTGAAAAAAATATAAATGTTCTTTTATCTGAATTAGGAATTAAAGTTCCAAAAGATTCTTATTTAAAATTAATGTATTATATTTATAGAGATTTTGTTGGATTAAATAAAATAGAATCTTTTTTATGTGATTATTTTATAGAAGATATTGAATGTAATGGTGTTGATTCTCCTGTTTATATTGTACATAGAAAATATAGTAATTTGAGAACAAATCTTACTTTTCGTTCTATGAAGGAATTGGGAAATCTTGTTGAAAAACTTGCACAAAAATGTGGAAAGTATATATCTTATGCTAGTCCTTTATTAGATGGTTCTTTGCCAGATGGGAGCAGAGTAAATGCTACTTATTCCACCGATGTTTCTTCTAAAGGACCAACATTTACAATTAGAAAATTTACAAAAGAACCATGGACACCTGTACAATTAATGGAAATGAATACAGCCTCTCCAGAATTGTTGGCTTTTTTATGGATTTTGGTTGAATATGAATTTAATATCATGGTTATTGGAGGTACTGGGTCTGGAAAAACCACTTTCTTAAATGCTATTGCTTTTTTTATTCCACCTCAAGCGAGAGTTGTTTCTATTGAAGATACTAGAGAATTGGCCTTACAACATAAAAATTGGTTACCTTCTGTTGCTAGACCTGGTGTTGGTTTAACTAATTTATCTGGGGAGAAATATGGGGAGATTACTTTATTTGATTTATTAAAGGAAAGTTATAGGCAGAGACCTGATTATGTTATTGTTGGAGAGGTTCGTGGTAAAGAAGCATTTGTTCTATTTCAGGGAGCTGCTTCTGGACATCCAAGCTTTAGTACAATGCACGCTAATGGTGTGGACACCATGATAAGAAGATTGGAAACTCCTCCAATAAACTTATCCGCTTCTTTAGTTAATTCTCTTGATGCTGTATGTGTTATGACACAAAAAAAAGTGAAAGGAAAAGAAGTTAGAAAAATAAAAGAGGTAACAGAGATAATAAATGTTAAGGAAGGAATTGGTAATTTTACAGTTAATACTCCTTTTATGTGGGATCCTAGAACAGATAAGTTCTTATTCAAAACTGATAGTTATATTTTTAATAAAATTTGTGAACGTTTTGGTGTAACAAGAGAAAAATTGAATAGAGAATTTGTTTTAAGAACTAGAATTTTATTAGAGCTGTTTAGAAGAAGAGTATTTGGTTTTAAAGAAGTTCATGAAGTTATAAGTGGTTATTATAAAACTCCTGCAGCTGTTTTAAGAAAATTGGGTATAATAAGATGAGCCTTGATATGATAAAACAAAATGTTAAGAGCATGATAGAAACTTCAGATAATTACAATTCTTTGCTTAAAAAGAAAAAAGAGACTAAAGATGAATCTGCTAAAAAGGAATTGGAAACCAAATTATCAAAATTAAAAGATTATTTTCTAAAACTTGTTACTAGTGTGCAAAAATTAACCAAGGAAGAAGAAAAACAATTATAAGAAATGGATATAAAATCTTATGCTAAAAAAATATTAGAACTAATTGAAGAGATAGAGACTTACAAAAACAATAAGAAAAATCTTGCAAAAAAAGTAGCTGACGTAGAAATTAAATATAGAAAAAAAGAAATTTCTGAAAATCAATATAAAGAACTTATTAAAGAATATTTGAAAGGTAAAACACAAAAAGAAGTAATAAAAGATTATAATAACCATATTCTTAAATCATTAAATGGAATTAATGCTAATGTTTTACAAATTTATGATTCATTTATTGAACCTTCTTCTAAGGAAATTCTAAAAGGTCCTAAAAAAATTTTTAGTAGAAAAAGTGCTAAAGATGATGATGTTAATGTTGATGAAATTAAAAATTTTATTGCTAAACAAAAGGCAAAAAAATCTGGAAAAGCACCTAAGGAAGGTTATAGTGTATACAAAGCAAGCGAACTTGGTAAAATTGCAAATTATTTCTTTGAAGAATTAAGTATGAAATTAACCAAAAAATATCCTGAAGTTTTTAAGAGTCTTCTTAGTTCTTTGAAAGTTTCTAATATTAAGATTTTATCTAAAACTTATGTTAGTATTGTGTTTTTCTTAACTGTTGTTTCTTTTATTGTTGTTTGTATTTTATCTTTTGTTTTTTTAAGAGGTGGTGTACTTTTTATTATTTTAAGAGCTGTATTTCTTAGCATAGCTGGTGGAGCTATTGCTTTTGCTGGAGCTTATTTCTATCCAATAAATGTTATTAAAAATAAGAGAAAAAATATTAAGAATGAACTTCCTTTTATGATAATACATATGTCAGCTGTGGCTGGTTCTGGAACTCCACCAATAAATATTTTCAAACTTATACTTGATTCTGAAGACTATAAGGAATTAGGTGGTGAAATAAAGGAAATATTAAATTATGTTAATTTATTTGGTTATAATTTGTCCACTGCTTTAAGAAGTGTTGCAGTTGTAACCCCTTCTCCAAGATTCAAAGAGCTTCTAAATGGCATAGTTTCAACTATTGAAACTGGTGGTAACTTAAAGAATTTTTTAAATCAAAAAGCAGAAGAATCTTTGAATACATATAGGTTGGAAAGAAAGAAATATGTTGAAACTTTATCTACCTATTCTGATGTTTATACTGGTGTGTTGATTGCTGCACCATTACTTTTTGTTGTTACTTTAGCCATCATAAATGTTATAGGAGGTAGTATTGGAGGGTTAAGTGTTGATTTTTTAGCTAAAGTTGGTGTTTTTGGAGTAATACCATTTATGAATGTTGCATTTTTATTGGTTTTAGATGTGATGCAACCCAAGGAATAAGATGATAAAATTTGAATTAAAAAATATACTAAGTATTGTTGCAGGAGCTTTTGTTATTTTATCAGACTTTGTTTTCTTTTTTAGTCCTATGACAAGGTGGTTTAAACCACTAATTGTTGTTGGGTTATTAATTATTTCTTTTCCTTATATTATAGATTTTTTTAATGAAAATAAAAGACAAAAAGATATTGACGTAAAATTTTTAGAGTTTGTTCGAAATATTGTTACAACAGTAAAATCTGGTGTTTCAGTTTCAAAAGCAATAATTCAAATATCTGATGAAGATTATGGAGCCTTAACTCCTTATGTTAAAAAATTAGCTAGACAGATTGAATGGGGTTTTCCTACTGGAGAAGCTTTATTAACATTTAGTAATGATACAAGAAATAAAGTTATTAAAAGATCTATTTCAATTGTAATTGAAGCAGAAAAAAGTGGTGGTAATATTGCTGATGTTTTACAATCAGTTACTAATTCTGTAGTTGAACTCAAAAAGATGAAAGAGGAAAGAAAAACTTCTGTTTATGCCCAAGTTGTACAAGGATATATAATCTTCTTTGTATTTATAGGAATAATGTTGGTATTACAAATAAAATTATTACCCCCATTAGTTCATCTAACTGGTATATCTTTAGCTGGATTTGGTGGAGCCTTTGAAGGCATGGGTGCGGCAGAAGCTCCTACTATGAATTTGGATATGGTTTTTATGGGTTTAATATTAATACAAGGCTTTTTTATTGGTGTAATGATTGGAAAATTTTCAGAAGGAAGTTTAAAATTTGGTCTAAAACATTCTTTAGCTTTAATGGTTATTGGCTATCTTATATTTAGTGTGGTGAGAGGAATATGAAAAAAGGTACAATACATTTAGATTGGGTTATTAGTATAGGGATATTTTTATTGTATATTCTTTTCTTTTTTGTTTTTATAACTCCTTTTTATAAACCTGATACTCAAGAAGGGGTTAATACTCTTGATATTTTAGAAGATAATCTTAGAAAAGAAGTTTATTGGAATATTACAAGGATGCCGATTTTTATAATTGATTGTAGTGAGTGTGTTGGACTTGCGGTAGAAGATTTTTGTTTACCTTCTTTTCCTTTTGGAAATTGGGGCCAAAATGAAATAATATTTACAGAGGACTTTAACAATCCAGTTAATATAAACTTTGAAATTAATGATAATTGTGGTAGCGATGGAACAGACCCTGGCGATGGCCATGATATTGATGATTTTACATTTAGTTATAATATAGCTACAATAAATAAAAAAACTTTTTGGATAATTTATAATGAAGGAGAAAATTATGGCAATGGAGAATGGAGTAATGGTGATTGTTATAATTATATTGGAGAACCTCCTATTTGTAACTTCCTTACCTATGCTGAAAGTGGGGGGGATTATGAATATTTTTATGGGCTTGATGAAAAAATATTTGGAATTTCTGAAAGTAAATTTTCTGGATTAAATTATGATGATATAAAAAGCAAATGGAATTTTCCAGAAGGAGCTGAGTTTTGGATTGAAATGGAATATGTAGATGGGGATAAAGGGATAATTGAACCTTTTCCTTTTGGGAATAAAAACCATTATGAACAAGCTGATGTTTATGTAAGAGAGTGGGGTGATTATATCTTAGATAAATATGGAATAAAAGAGGCTATAAAAATTAATGTAGGTGTTTGGCGATGAATAAAAAAGGTTATATTAGGACATTGGAAGCAGTAATTGCGATAATAATAATTTTAGTATTTGTACTTACTGTTTTACAACCAAAATATAAAAAAGAAAGTGAACCTGCTGAGATAAAATTATTGCAAGATACAATTATAAATGAGTTAGAGGAAGATGAGAATTACCGAAATATCATTCTTAATTGTGATGATATTACTACTTGTGATATAACAACTATAAAAGAAGATTTAATTGAACCTATGATTGGAAAGGTAGGGGATTATGAATATTATCTCTATATCCAAGATGCAGGTATAGAAATTCCTTTAGAAATACCTTCTTCTTTGCCTGGAGAGATAAAAATTTATGCTAAGGGAATCATGATATCAACTACTTTAGAGGGTAATTATGATCCAAAAATAGTTGTATTATATCTTTGGGAAGAAGAATGAAGTATAAATTTATAAAAGATCTGACTTCAGATGTGATGTTTGAAGCTTATGGAAAAACATTAAAAGAATTGTTTGAGAATTCTGCTTTAGCTTTGAGTAGTGTTATGTGTAATTTAAAAAAAGTTAAAGCTACAAAAGCTAAAACTGTTTATATTAAAGCAGGTAATGTTGAAGAATTAATAGTTGATTGGTTACAAAAAATAATTGCTTTAGTTGATACTGAAGAAATGTTTTTTTCTAAATTTGGAATTAAAAAAATCAATGAAAAAAGTTTGAAAGCTAAAGTTTATGGTGAAGAAATAAAACCTGAATTAGGAGAAACTGTTGTTAAAGCTGTTACTAATTATGGTTTTAAATTTGTAAAAAATAAAGTAAATTATAAAGTAAGAGTTAGTTTAGATATTTAGCCTTTGCAAACTCCAATTGGAGATAATTTTACAACTTTTAAAGAAATTCCTGCGTTATGAACACTATCAACAACATTTATTACATCTTTGTATGCTTTTGGTGCTTCTTCTGCTAAAACTTTTGGATGGGTTGCTCTACTTTCTATACCTTTAGTTAATAATTCTCTTTGAATATCTGTACCCCTATAAGATCTTATTGCAGCATGTCTTGACATTGCTCTTCCTGCTCCGTGTACCGTAGAACCAAATGTTTTTTTCATTGCTGTTTGTGTACCTTTGCAAATAAAAGAAGCTGTACCCATTGTTCCAGCAATTAAAGCAGGGGTATTAGGAAATGCTCTTGTTGCTCCTTTTCTTGTAATATAAATTTCCTTTTCTTTTCCATTTATTTTGTGCTTTTCTATTTTAGTTATATTATGGGCAATAGAATAAATTGTATTCATATTCATTTCTTTCCATTTCTTTTTGAATACTCTCTCAAAAACTTCTCTGATCCATTGTGTCATGACAAGACGGTTTGTAAAAGAATAATTAACAGCACATTTCATTGCCTTGTAATAATCTTGACCTTCATCTGAATTTGTTGGAGCTCCAACAAGTTGTCTATCTGGAATTTTGATGTTATATTTGTTAATAGCTCTTTCATGAATTTTCAAATAATCTGATGCAACTTGGTGGCCAAAGCCACGAGAACCACAATGAAGCATGATTAAAACTTGATCTTTATTATTGATGCCAAGTTTTTTTGCATAAGGATTGTCAAATATTTCAGAAACTTTTTGTATTTCTAAGAAATGATTTCCAGCACCTAATGTGCCAAGCTGCTGTAAACCTCGCTTTTTTGCTAAATCTGAAACTTTATTTGGATCTGCTCCTTTCATACAGCCTTGTTCTTCCATATTTTTTATATCTTCTTTTGTGCCGTAGCCATTATTAACAGCCCATTTAACACCATTTACTAAAACTTCATCTAATTGATTATGATTTAATTTTAATTTTCCTTTACTACCTACACCACATGGAATTGTTTTGAATAATTCATTGATTAATTCTTTTAATTTGCTTTTAACTTCTGAATATTTTAGGTTTGTATTTATAGAATTTACACCGCAGTTAATATCAAAACCAGTACATCCACTACTAATGAAACCATTATTTTTATCAAAAGCCATGACAGCTCCCATTGGAAGCCCATAACCAAAATGCATATCAGTAAGACCAAGTACAGGTTCTAAAATTCCTGGTAGCATTGCAACATTTGTTAATTGTTTAACTGCTTCTTCTTCAATAGAATTTAATATTGTTTTATTGGCAATTATTTTTGCATTAACATTCATTCCTTGCCTAACGCTTTTATCAAGTTCCCATTCATAATCACTTACTTTTTTTAATTTTTCTTTCATATCCATTTTACAACCTAAGAGATTTAAATAATTTACTGAAATACCGAAATATTTAATAACGTTTTATAACCCCCCAATGTATTATGATTAAGTTTTTAAGGAATTTTATAAAAAGATTAGCAGAAAAAATTTTTAATAAAAAAACCCATATTAAGCTTGGTTTTTATGGTCCACCTAATGCTGGTAAAACAAGTCTTGCAAATAGAATTTGTCAAGACTGGTTGGGAGAGAAAATGGGTTCTGTTTCTAAGGTTCCTCATGAGACTAGAGAGATTAAAGTTAAAGAAAAAGTACATATTAAACATAAAAGAAAGGAATTAACCTTTAATTTAATAGATACTCCTGGAATTGCTACTAAAATCGATTATGAAGATTTTATGAAATTTAAATTAAGTAAGAAAAAATCAAAAGAAAGAGCAAAAGAAGCTACTAAAGGGGTAATAGAGTCTATTAGGTGGTTAGATGAAGTTGATGCTGTTTTAGTTGTTCTTGATTCTAGTTTAAATCCTTATTCACAAGTTAATATAACTATAATTGGGAATTTAGCTGCAAGAGACATTCCTGTATTGATTGTTGCTAATAAAATTGACTTAAAAAAATCGAAAATTAAAAAAATAGAAGAAGCTTTTCCCCAATATGAGGTTGTTGGAGTAAGTGCTTTAAAAGGAAATAATGTTGAAGATTTTTACGAATCGTTATTCCGGATTGTAAAATGAAGAGGTGGAAAAAAACATGTTAACTTTACAATTTGTGCCTTATCATGAAGTGGCGCAATTAAGTTCAGAAGAAAAAATAAGTAAATTATTGAATCTTGTTAAAGACGATAAGATTGTATTAATGCAAGGTAGATTGAGAGTTACAGAAGAGACTAAGTTAATTGAGAATACAATGAATGAGATAAATTCTAAATTTAAAGGTATAGAAATATGCAGTATTAATCCCAAGAAGAAAAATGAAACATTTTCAGAGTTACTTAAAAGAGGCTTTATCAAGGTTTTAATGGGTAATAGGGAAGGTCTTACTATTATAGGTCCTGCTACACTTGTTAAAGAAATTAAAAGAGATCCAAATAAAATTCAATTATTGGCAAGAGAGTTGAGAAAGAAAAGAAATAGGAGAAGATAGATGCCTAACCAATGTGTCCGATGTGGAAATCTATACAATGATGATGCCAAAGAATTACTAAGCGGTTGTAGTTGTGGCGGAAAATTCTTCTTCTATATGAAGAAAAAAGATGTTGAAGAAGCTAAAAAGATAACTACTAATCTTAGTACAAAAGAAAAAGTACAAATTGAAAAAGATGTTGTTGGGATCATTGGAGAAAAGATCGAAGATGATGATAAGCCAATTATTCTAGATTTAGAAAGCATTAGATTAAGAAAACCTGGGCAATATGATCTTGACTTAACTAAATTATTTGAAGGAAAACCTTTGGTTTACAAGGTAGAAGATGGAAAGTATTTGATTGATATTATGAGTAGTTTTAAGAAAGTTAGAAAAAAATAATTTATTTAAAAAATTCTTTTATTAATTTTTCTGGCTCTTTTGTGATCTTTATGTGCCAATCTTTTGGGAAACATCTTGAATAACTTGGCCAAGCATATCTCATATCCATAAAGACTATTACTCCACGATCTTTCTCTGATCTAATACAACGACCAGCAGCTTGCAAGGATTTTATTATTGCTGGGAAAATATAGCCATAATCCCATCCTTTTTGGAATTTTTTATCATAATAATTGATTAATTCTTTTATTTCTAAATTAGGTTGTGCTAGGGGTAATCCTACAACTATAACTGCTTTTAATAAATCTCCTGGCAAATCAATTCCTTCTGCATAAGAACCAGCATTTGCTCCTAATAATACTGCACCGACTTTTTTATATTTTTTAAATCTCTCTAATGTTTCTTCTCTTTCCGATTTACTTTGACCTTGTTGCTCAAAAAAAATTGTTTTTGAACATAGATCTTGAAAATGAATATTAATCTCATCTCTTAATCTATAACTTGGAAAAAATATAGCTATATTTCCAGGAATTGAATCAACTAGGTTTGCACATAATTTTGCAATTTTTTTATACATGTCTGAACTTCTTTCTGTAAATTTTGTTGTTGTTTCTGGTATCACTATGTTAAGACGGTTATCTTTTGGAAATGGATCTTTAAATTCTGATAATAATGGCTTGTCAATTCCCAATAAATCTTTATACATCTCTGTTGGAGATAAAGTTCCAGACATCATTATTGTTGTATGAGAATTATCTACAACTTCTTTTGTGGATATTGCCGGGTCTAAGCATTTGTAAGCTAAAGATATAAACGGTTGTCCTGATTTAGAAAAACCCTTTGACAATATTCTTGCAAATCCATCATCTTTTCCAATCCAAGCTCTTAAAAATTTTGATACTGAACCAGCAAAACTTCTTTTTTTTGTTTCACTTATTTCTTTAGCACATTCTTCTAAACTTTCAATTACTTCTTCATAATAATTTATCTTTTTTACAAGATCTGTTTTTTTAATTAAAACTTCATTATCTTGTATGTTCATTTTTTCTTTTGCTAAATTAGATAGAATATTACCAAGAGAATTAAGATATTCCACTGCTTCTTGATTGTTCAAAGATTTTGCTTCTTTTATTGCTTGTGAGATTACATAAAAAGAAATTTCTTTGGTTAAAAGTTCTCTAATTCTTCCTGGCAAATTATGGGCTTCATCTACAATTATAATACAATTTGATAAATCCTTTTGAGTTCTTTCAAATAGGTTTTCTCTTATAGATTTATTAAAAATATGATAATAATCTGCAATAATAATCTTAGCATCTTTTGCTAATGTTAAACATGTTTCGTAAGGGCAATATTTTTCTTCTGAACACAGATTAAAAACTTGTCCAACATGAAATGGATTTTTATTTTTAATTTGTTTTATAAAATCTTTTACAAATGTTTTTTTTCTTTTAAAATTATTATAAAAATCGCAAAGTTCTTTTTCTTTTAAACTACGGCAATATTCTGAAAATTGAGAAGAACTTAATGTTTGTACATTTTCTTGTAAACATAGCCATTTTTTTCCTATTAAGTCCAATGCAAGAAAATCTTTATTGTATTTCTCTTTTATTTTTATAAGACTTTCAATAGCTATTTTATGTTGTGTGTGCCTTGGAGTTAAGAAAAAAACTGTTAAATTATTTTTTAATGCAAAGGATAAAGTTGCTGGGATTGTTGCATCTGTTTTTCCCAAACCAGTTGGAGCATTTAAGATTAAATGTTGTTTATTTTTTAGAGCCTTAGTTACTTGCAATATGACCTGGTCTTGAGTTTCTCTTATTTCATCATGTGGGAATAAAATCTCTTCTTTTTCTATCATCCGAAGAGAACATTATAAGTAACTTATATTAATTCCGAAAGTTTTATTTACATTTTAATATAGATAATATATATGATTACTTCTGTAAAAAAAGATATATTGGATATTTTAAAAAATTCTTTAAAAGCAATAAGAAAAAATAATATTGTAGAATTAAAAGATCTTAGTAACCATACAATACATAATGCTAGTATTTTTCAAGATCCTCATTCTGTAAGTACTGCTGTTCTTATATATAGTCTGTCTAAAATTTTTGAAAGAAGCCTATATAGAGAATATGATGATTGGAATTTATTTTATGACACTTGTATTAGTAATTTACAAATGGCTGCTCTAGCTTTATCTAAGAATAAAGATAAAGAATATGAAAATTATATGACTAATTTATTGAAGATTATGAATAAATTAGACAGTAAATTACGTGTATATATAGAAGAAGTTTTTGATAGGGCAAAAATTAACAAAGGTTCAAGATTACATGAACATGGATTGTCTTTAGGAAGAACTGCTAAAATTTTAGGTGTATCTACATGGGAATTGATGGATTATATAGGTAAAACTGGTATTGCTGATGTTAAATTAAGTTTATCTAAGAGTATTGATGAAAGATTAAAATTAGCAAGGAGCTTGTTTAAATGAAGAGTATTGTATTTGATACAAGTACTATTATTAGTATTGCAACAAATAATTTACTATGGGTTTTGAAATTATTAAAAAATAAATTTGGTGGTGAATTTTTTATAACAAGTAGTGTAAAAAATGAATTAATTGATAGACCTTTAAAATCTAAGAAGTATAAATTAGAAGCAATAATGATTTCTGATATTTTACAAAAAAAAATTATAAAATATTTTAAGAATGTAGAATTGGAAAATAAAGTTGATAATATGTTAAGTTTAACTAATAATATATTTAAGGCAAGAGGCAGTTATATTAAAATAGTGGATAGGGCAGAAGTTGAATCATTATCGTTAGCTTTACTTCTAAAATCTAGTGCTTATGTTGTTGATGAAAGAACAATGAGATTATTAGTGGAAAATCCCAATAAATTAGCAGGTATATTGGGTAATAAATTACATACTAATATTACTATTGATAAAGCTAATTTAAGAAAATTTCAGAAAGAAGCAAAAATGGATATATTAAGATCAGTTGACTTAATGGTTATAGCTTATGAACTAGGATTATTAGACAAATATATAGAGAAAAATAAAGTTTTAGCAGGTAATCTAAGAGAGAATTTACTTGAAGGATTATTGTGGGGACTAAGATTAAGAGGTTGTTCTATTTCTACTCAAGAAATCAAAGAAGTTATGAAGATAAAAGGTTTTAAAAGCAAATCTTTATAAATATTCCAAGGTGTTTTTAGATTGCTTTAGGGGGTGTAGTTTAACTTGGCTAGAGCAGTCGGCTCCAAACCGACAAATCCAGGTTCAAATCCTGGCATCCCCATTGATTACTTCTTGGTGGTGATTTACCGAAAGTTTTATAAATACTTATATTTGTTCTTTTCAAGTAATAAATTATATAATTATATTGAGGATGTTAAAAAAAAATGAATAAAAAATTAAAATATGCATTGGCTGCTGGTTTAATCGCTAGTACAATTGGTGCTGCAAAAGTTGGAGCACGTGGTATAAAAGAAGAAGTAAAAAAAGTTGATGATTCTCAAGGAACTGAAATAACTGTTCCTGTTGAAAAACCTATATTCTTACCTGATTATAAATGGATAAGTAAAGAAGGTGGAATTCAACCTATTTATAATAATAAAACTGCTGGAACTGTAGCAACTTCCCCTGTTATTGAAGTTGTTGGTCCTGCTGAAATTGTAGAATCTAAATCAATAAATAACACACATTATGGACAAAGAGATCCTGAATTAATTTCTTGGGATGATGTAAGATTTAGAGCTGCAAATAAAGGTGAATTAGAGATAATGTTAAATCTTTTTAAATCAAGTAACAAATATTCTCAAAGAGATTTTCTTAGAGAAAATTATTCTACCCTAAATCTTGCTAATAGATTTGGAAATGAAGTATTAGAAAATTTTAATAAAGCAATAAAAGATGGTAAATTAACAGAAGAAGAGTTCTCAAACCTTTATAGAGGCTTTTATGGTCTTGTTATTTATGGTGTAAATCCTGAAAGCAATGTTACTTTAGCAAGTTCACATCACCTTGTTCATATAACAAATGCACCAAAATCTGAAAAACCTGTTGAAGAACCTGTTGAAGAACAAAAAGTTGAAAGTTTAGAAAAAGAAATTTCAAAAAAAGTTGTTTCTAGATTTGGTTTAGGAGCTGATTGGAATATTAATGAATTACTTGTACCACACTTTAGATACATGTTAGGTATTCCAGTTGATACTGGTTATATTTTCCCAGGATTAGAAATTGGTGTTTCTGGAGCAAAAATTGAACAACCAGATCAAGTTATTACAACCAAAGAAGATCCAATAACTGGATTTTATGGTCATGGAGTTACCAAAAAAGATTATAATCCGGCTGTTTTTGAGGCTTTGGGAAGTTTTACTTATACACCAGATACTGCTAACTGGTTTAATTTTGGTGGTGCTATTGGAATAAGTTACTTTAACAACCTTATTAATACAACTGATACAGAGCAAATTCGTAATAGAGATGGCAAAGTAGTTGCTGAAAATGTAGATTCTTACACTAGCGAAGATCCAAGATTAAGATTAAAAATTCTTGGTGAAGCTGGATTTAATACATTCGGCGAAGATGTTGAATTTGGTGGAAGTCTACGTGCTGGACCAGTAATTGATTTTGTAGATCTTAAAGATTCTAAGGCTGTTGTTGGTTTAGAGGCTTACCTAAAATATTAGTTTTAAGGAGATATCATGTTTAAAAGAGTATTTCAATTATTTTTAGTATTAGCTTTGATGGTTCTATTAGGTGGAGCAGTAAATGCAGTTACAACCTACGGAGAATGGCAAGATCAAAGCCAAGTTATAGAAATAAATGATGGTGATTCTGTTTATTTTGATGTTGCTATTTTTACTAGTAATGGACCTTTAGATATTAGTATTAAACTATATGATGATACTAGTAACCTAATTTATACATATAAAGATGGAAGTGCAAGTGGTACTTTCTTTTCAGAAAGATATACTGTTAGTCAAGCTCATTATGCTAATCCGGTGGATTATTCTGTTGTAATATATAGTACAGATGGAATTGGAGATGGAAGTACTAGTGTTTTAGGATTAAAAGTTAATTCTGTTAGCGTACCTCCTGTAAATCAAGCTCCTGTATTAAATTCAATTGGTGCAAAGGCTATAAATGAAGGATCTTTATTGACATTTCCCGTAACAGCAACTGATGTTGATGGAGATTTATTAACATATTCTGCTATATATTTACCAGTCGGTCCTTTACCTGCAGGTGCTAGTTTTAATAATCAAGTATTTTCTTGGACACCTGATTATGATCAAAGTGGAGTTTATCCTATTAACTTTATTGTTTCAGATGGAAGTTTAACAGATACTGAAGTTGTAACAATAACTGTTGGTAATGTAAATCAAGCTCCAATACTATATTTCATAGATGATATAACAGTAGAAGAAGAAGATTTAGTAGATATAGATCCAAGTGCTGATGATGTTGATGGTGATGCTTTAACTTTTACTTTTACTTCACCTTTAGATTCAAATGGTGAATGGCAAACAGATAAGGGAGATGCTGGAACTTATCAAGTAACAGTAACTGTTTCTGATGGAAGTTTAACAGATTCTCAAGATGTTACTATTACTGTTGAAGAATATGAGCAAACTACTGTTGAAGCAGATGAAGAACCAAGATTTTACATAGATGAAGTTACAATCTATGATCCTGTATATCCTGGAGATGATTTAAACTTAGTAATCGGAATAGACAAAGTTGGTAGAGGTACTGCTAGAGATATTGAATTAAGAGTTTTAATACCAAATTTAGGTATAGAAAAAGAAGTAACAGAATTTGATTTAAGAAGCGGTTATACAGAAAAAGAAGTAAAAATATCTCTTCCACATAATATAGAAAGTGGAACTTATACCTTAAAAATTATAGCTGAAAATAGGTACTTTGATGATTTAGAATATGAAAGCTTCTCTGTTGAAAGTGTTGACATAGTAGAAGATATTTCTTTTAGAGTTGGCGGTGAAGATATCACTGGCGGAGTAGTTGGAGAAGTTGCTGTGAACACAGTAGTTAAAGAATTATTACCAACAATAACAATAGGGTTAGTACTTGTATTAACTGTAATTGGATCAATAGTACTTGTTTTAAGAAAATTATAATTACTTGTTAATCCTTGTTAGAATTATTCTTTGTTTATTTTCTGGATTTATTATTATTTCTTCACCTTTTTTAAGATCAAGATAATCTGAAAGTTTTTTATTAAGTCTAATTGATAAAGAATTACCAACCTTACTAACTTTTGTTTTTGATCTTAAATCCCAAACACCCTTTTCTTTAGCAATCTTTTCTATTGCTATAGAAACTTCTTTTCTAAAGAATTGTTCGCCACATTTTTGACAAATATCTGCTGGAAAAATACCAATACGATCTTCCATAATCTTGTATTCAATCTTTCTTCTTATGAGTTTATTACGGCATATTGGGCAAATTGGTTCTCTCATTTGTTCATCACCATTTTAATTGTAAATAAATCATTTTTTTTATTATAAAGTATTTGTATATTCTTTCTTGATGCTAAAATTCCTTTTCTTTCTATTGTTTTTATACCTTCTTTGATTGTTTCTTCTATCTCATTTAAGGTAATTCCTCTGACTAATCTTCCACTTTCTGCTGTCCTTGTAAGCACAATATTCATTTTAAATAACCGGTAATTCCCGGTTTTTACGTGTTTATATTCTTTTCGTTACTCTCAAGTATATTTCTGAGTTGTCACCGAAACGTTTATAAATATATCCTAACTTGCCAATAGCAACATATTTATGATTAAAGACTAAGGAGGGTTAAATCATGAAAGGAGTAAAAACATTAAGTATTTTGTTAGTATTTTTCCTTGGTTTAGTAAGCCTAGTGATTGCAGCACAAAGTACTGATTACAATATAACTAATATTAATGTTAATGGTGTTGACGTTCTTGGAAAGACATTCTATGTTGAAAGAGGAGACACATTAGATGTTACAGTAGAATTAGATGGATTGGATGACCAAGAAGATGTTAGAATCAAAGCATGGATAGAAGGTTATGAGTATGACGACATTGAAGATAGATCAGGGATGTTTGACGTAGACAATGGAACTACTTATTCTAAAGATCTTGTTTTAGAAATTCCAGATGATCTGGACTCTTCAGAAGATTATAAGTTAGTTATCAGAGCAGTTGATAAATATAACTATGATGAAGAAGAAATAACACTAAGAGTTAAAGAAGCAAGACACAAGCTAAATATTCAAGATGTAATATTTAGATCTGGAACTTCTTTAGAAGCAGGAAAAACTTTGTTTGCTACCGTGTGGGTTGAAAACGTTGGAAGTAAACAAGAAGAAAATATCGATGTAAAATTGAGTATACCTGCTTTAGGTGTTTCTACAAGAGATAAAATTGATGAGTTAGTTACAGAAGAAACTGATGACGATGAAGATGAAGATACAAGAGCAATAGATCTTGCATTAACTGTTCCAAGTAATGCAAAAAGTGGAAAGTATGATGTTGTTGTTTCTGTTGAATACAATAAAGGTCATGACATCGAAAGAGAAGTATTCGAATTCACTGTAAAAGGTGAAATAGAAGTAAGACCTGAAGTTGAAACAATAATAAGTATTGATACAACTTCACAAACTATTGCATCTGGAGAAGGAGCAGTTTACAAGGTTATGTTTGCAAATCTAGATACCGAAAGTAAGACATATTCTCTTGAAACTGTTGGAGTTGGCACATGGGCAAACTCTAGAGTAGATCCTGGTTTCTTAACAATAAGACCTGGTGAAAGTGGAGAAATGTATGTTTATGTTTCTGCATTTGAAAATGCTCAAACTGGTAAACACATGTTTACTGCAAGAGTAAGATCAGGAGATAAAGTTATTAAGGAAATAAATCTGGAAGCAAATGTATCTGGAAGCTCAGTTTCAGCAAATTCTTGGGATCAAGTCAGAAAAGGACTAGAAATTGGATTTGCAGTATTATTGGTAGTTCTTGTAATTTTAGGAATTATCTTAGCTGCTAGTAAATTCAAGAGAGACCGAGGAATAACTGAAGAAGAACCATCTACAGGCGAAGGACAAACTTATTACTATTATCCTAGTTATTAACTAGGGTAGTAAATTTTTTCTTTTTTAATTTTTAACAGCTATAAACTATATATCTTATTATCAAAATACATTTATATTAAACACTTTTCTTTTTAGTAACAAAAGGGGGGAATTGACTATGAGTAGTAAAAGAATTTTGATATTTATTGTATTTTTCTTATTTTTACCACTGGTTATTGCACAAAGCGAGGATTTTATTTTAGATTATAGTACAACGGTGGATTATATGTGTCCCACTTCAACTTCTTTATATAATTTTAAAATAGTTAATAGTGGAGGTACTGTTGGCCAATATACTATAACTTTGTCAGGGGATGCTGCTAAATGGGCTACTGCTGTTCCTACTGGTTTTAGTTTAAGTCCTGGTAGTAGTAAAAATATATATACTTATATTACACCAAGATCTGATTCTTTATCAGGAAAATATAATCTTGGAATTACTGTAATTACTTCTGAAGGATTGACGAAAGCTATTAATCATGAAGTGAATGTTAAAGATTGCCATCAAGTGCAAATAGAAGCTGAATTACCAAAAGAAAGTTGCCCTTGTGATTTAGTAAAATATGAATTTGTTGTAAAAAATCTTGGAGAATATGATACTGTTTATAATTTAGAAGTTGGTGGTTCTGCATCAAATTTTGTTACTTTAAGTGAAAAAGCTGTAAAGGTAAGTGCTGGTCAAAGTGCTATTGTTTATGCTTATGTTGAAAATTTATGTGATATTGGACAATATGATTTGACTTTAACAGCAAGAAATAGGGCTGTAAGTTCTGCTACAACTGGACTAAATATTAAATCTTGTTTTGATTATGTTGTAGATGCTGATAAAGATTATACTAGTTTATGTGAGTATAGTACTGATAGTTTTTTAATAAATGTTGGAAATCAAGGAGACAGAGCAAATACTTATTCTCTTAGTGTAGAAGGTCCTAATTGGGTTAATTTAGAGAAAACAACTCTTACTTTAAATCCTGGTGAAAGTGGTTCTGCTAATGTATTATTAGCTCCAGATTATAATGTTGTTGGAGATTTTGATATTAATTTTAAAGCAGTTTCAGAAAAAGGGAATATTATGGCAATAAAATTATTAAAAGTAAATGTAAGAAAATGCCATGGTGTTATTGTTGATTTGGTAGAAGATAGTGGAAAAGTTTGTAATTCTTTTTCAACTAGTTTTCCAGTAATAATTAGGAATAATGGGGAAGTTAAAGAAAAATATAATTTAAAATTAGAAGGACCAGAATGGAGTAGTTTAGATGAAAATGTTGTGGAAATAAATCCTGGAGAAGATAAAGAAATTACTCTAAGTATAGCTCCATTAGCTGATGTTCCTTTGGGAAAATATAATACTAAGGTTATTGCAGAATCTTTTGATGGTCGTATAAGAAGTGAAGATCAAATAAGTGTAAGCAATATTTTAAGAGAAGAGTGTTATAAGCCAGGTATTTCTTTAGAAAAAACTAGTGTTGAAATAAGTAAAGAATCTACTTCAACTGTGCCTATAACTATTGAAAATAAAGGTTCTGAAAAAGCAATTTATAATTTAGCTGTATCTGGTACTGCTTCTAGTTGGGTACAATTAAACCCAAGTGTTGTTACTGTTGAAGTTGGTGGTGCTGAAGTAGTTTATTTGTATGTGGCTCCTTCAGAACAAATAGAAGAAGGTAGTTATAATGTAGATATATCTGCTAGTTTAGAAAATACAGAAATACTTGATTCTAAAAGTATTAAGATTGGAGTTACTAAAGAAGCTACTACCACTACAATTCCTAGTGTAGTTAAAACAAATGAAACTATGGCTTTAACCGGATTTTTTACTGGCTTAAAAGATAGAGTTAGTAATTATAAATATTATTTACTTGCTATGGCAATTGTACTTGTTTTGGGAGTTATTTTCTTTGCAAGATCTGGTAAGAAAGAAGATGAATTTGAATTGGAAGAAGAAGCTCCAAAAGAAGAAATAGAAGAAGAGAAAAAAGTAGATAAGAAAGTTGAAGTTAAGGAAGAGAAACCAATTGAAGAAGAACCTGAAATAGAAGGATGGGAAGAAGAAAAAGGATTCTTATCTAAATATAAAGTTTTATTGATTGGTGCTCTTGTGTTTGCTGTAGCTTTCTTGGGATGGAAATTTGGATTAGTAAGTTTAATACTTGCTTACAAATATTATCTATTAATTGGTGTTGGTATACTAATCCTCCTTGTAATTCTGATTAAAATGGAAGCTTTCAAGAAGCTTATTGAATTTTTTGAAGAAGATGAAGAGCCAGAAGAAACTGAAGAAGAAAAAGTTGAAGAAGTAGAAGAAGAGAAAAAAGTAGATAAGAAAGTTGAAGTTAAGGAAGAGAAACCAATTGAAGAAGAACCTGAAATAGAAGGATGGGAAGAAGAAAAAAGTAAAACAAGATATTGGTTTATGGGATTCTTAGCATTAATTGTAGTTTGTTATTTTGGAATAAAATATAAATGGTATTCAATTCTATGGAGCTATAAATATTATGTAGCTGGAGCATTTGGTGCTTTGATAATTATCATAATTGGTATTAAAACTAATATTTTCAAAAAAATAATAGATTTCTTTGAAGAAGAAGATGAAATAGAGGAAGATGAACAATTAGAAGAAAAAGAAGAGGAAGCTCCTGAAGAGGAAACAAAAGAAGAAGAAAAAGACGTAAAGAAAGAGGAGAAACCAGCTAAAACAGTCAAAGAAGAACCTAAAGAAAAAAAGAAAGCTAAAAAAGAAAAGAAAAAGGATGACGAAGAGTTATTCTATTAAATTATAGCTTTAAACTTATTACCTTAGAAATTCCATCTTTTCTCATTGATACGCCGTATATTTGATTTGCTTCTGTTATTACAGAATCATTGTGTGAGATTAATATGTATTGAGCTTTAGAAGAATATTTTTTAACTAACTTTGATAACATTTCTGAATTCTTTTTGTCAAGTGCTGCGTCTACTTCATCTAAGAAATAAAAAGAAGCTGGTGAATATTCTTGTATTGCAAAGATTAAGGCTAAAGCAGCCATAGTTTTTTCTCCCCCACTTAAACTACGTATATCTAAAAATTTGTCTCCTGCCATTTCTACCCTTATATTCATGCCTTCCGACAGTGGTTCTTCTTTATTTTCTAAATATAAATAAGCTTGTCCTTTTGTTGATAATTGAGAAAATATTGAAGTAAACTTAGAAGATATAGCATCAAAGGTTTCCATAAAGGAATCTTTTTTCCTTGTTTCAATCTCTTGCATCATTTTAACTACATCTTCTCTTTCTAGATTTAATTTATCTACTTTTTCTACTAGTTTTTGATGCTCTACCTTTAATTGATCATAAATTTCTAATGCCTTTAGATTAACATTCCCCATATCTCTTAGAATTTTTTCGGATTGTCTGATTTCATATTTTAGTTCATCTACACCAATGTTTCTTCTAATTTTAGCATCTTTAAATTCTTCAAATTCTTTTTTCAAACCTTCCATTTCTGCAATTATTTTTGCTTTATTAAGGGAAACAGAATTTATTCTTTGTCCTATTAACTTTGATTTTTCTTGTTCTCTAATTATTATTGTTTCTACTTTTTGTACTTCTTCTGTTAATCTATTTCTTTTAATTGATAAATTTCTGAAGTTGCTATAAAATTGTTTTTCTTTTGATTCTTTATTTTTTATATTATCATTTTGTTTTTTTAATTCTTCTTTTAGAGAATTTAATTCTGCTAAAAATTCACTATTTTCTTTTTCATGTTGATTTAGTATTTGTTTTATTCTTTCATTTTCTGGTAAGTGAATTCTGTCAATTTGAAGATCTAAATTTTTAATCTCTGAATCTGTCTTAGCAATTAGTTCTTTTATTTCTTGATTGTTTTTATCTAGAGAATCTAAACCTGAAGAAACATTTGAAGATTTTGTTGAAAACATTCTTTCCCTGAAAGCTTGTTTTTTTGATTTTAAATCAAGAAGATCTTTATTTTTTGAAAGAAGATCTTTTTCTATATCTTTTAATTTTCTATTTACGCTAGAGAAATCTTTATCTAAATCTTGATTTTCCTTTCTAAGTTTTGTTGGGTCTTCTTCTAATGTTGTTTTTTCTAATTTTGTAATATTTATTTCTAAATCTGATTTCTTTTGTTTTAGTTCTATTATTTCTTTTTCAAAATCTAATTTCCTTTTTTCTAATACTGAGCTAATATTTCTTAATCTTGAGAATTCTTTTTCTAAATTTTGGATTTGGTTGTCTACTTCTTCTTCTTTAAATCCATAACTTGTTTTTCTTCTGAAGCCTCCGACCATTGCTCCACTTGTTTCTACTAAGTCACCTGTTAAAGTTACCATTCTAGTACAGCCAACACCAATTCTTCTTGCTGTTTCTATATCATCAACAACTAATGTTGAACCGAAAACATAAGAAAAAACATTTCTAAATTTTGGATCGTGCTTTACTAAATTTACAGCAAACCTATGGTTTTTTTCTGAAAAAGATTTACCTTGTGTTGGATAAGGTCTTATTTTATTTAAAGGTAAAAATGTTGCTATTCCTAACTTATTTTCTTTTAATAATTTAATACATTTTGCTGCGGTTATATCAGAATCTACAACTACGCTATTTATTCTAGAACCTGCAGCCACTTCTAAAGCAATAGCATATTTTGAGCTTACTTTACCCAATTGGGATACTGTTCCATATATGCCTGCATTTTTTAAACTTAATATTTTTTTAACAGCAAAATTTGTTGTTGAATATTCTTTTATGCTTATGTTTCTAGCTCTAAGTCTTGCTAATTCTTCACTATTTTTAACTAAAGATGATCTAGCTTTTTGTAATTGAGCTGAAGCAATTGATTCTTCATTTAATAATTTTGTTAGTTGTAAAGTGATTTTTTTAAATTCTTGTCTTAATGGTTTTAATTTATTTC
>NZBH01000054.1 GCA_002687815.1 archaeon
ATGAAACATACCCTTTCTCATTTTCAGGATTTATTTCTATAGATTTTTTAAATAGATCCTCCGCTTTATCAAATTTTATTTGATATTGATAAAACAACCCAAATTCAATATACATTTCTGCGTTTTTCGGATCTTCTTCTAAAGACTTCTTGAACATCTCTTCAGCTTTAATAGCTCCATGATTCCAATATGTTTGCCATAATTCAAGATAATTCTGAGATTCATCTTCATATTTCTTAATAACAAACTTTCTTTCAATATCTTTTGTATTGGAAGCTCTAATAATATTTAGATTTTTTAATTTATTCTTCCAAGCAATCAATAGTAACTTACTTAATTTATATACTCTAATATCTTCCAACCACAAAGAAACCTTCACACCTAAACTCTCTTCATACTTTACACGTAATTTATAATCATTAGCACCCATCATTGTAATAACAATATCTGGATTATATTTGTCCAAATTATCTTCTAAATTTGATAAGATATAGGCAGTATTAGTTCCACCAACACCTTCATTAAAAACTTTAAATTTAATTTTAGAACTTCTATTATTTAATATATCTTCAAGTTGTCTTGGCCAAGAAAAATTGCCTATAAAATCAGCCGTTGTTGATTCACCTAAAGTTAGAATGCGATAATCTTTATTATCTCCAATTATACTATTTTCTGAATCTTGTATAGACAAAAGAATAAATCCACCAATACGCAAACCAATTTCAAGAAAGAGCAATGTAAATAAAATACCACCAATAATTAACACAATTTTTTGTTTATTTGTTGTTTTTATCATTTATCTTGAATAAAATAAGTATAATTCCTTTTTGTACACTTAACCATTTTAGAAAAGTGCATAAATAAAAGGTAAGGGGGAGGTACTCTGCCCAAAGATAATTAGAATGCCAACTAAGATAAGCATAATAATAATTGGAAGTAACCACCATTTTTTTCTAATTTTTAAATAATTCCATAAACCTTTGTTATTCATGATAAGGAAATGTTATTTTTAATTATAAATTTTGCTATTTCCTCAGCCACTTTATGGTTTGAATATGCAGAAGAGTGTTTTCCATCAACCGCATATTTTCCTATATTTCCATCAATATTTTTTATTATTGAAGAAATATTTGTTACGCAATAAATATTATTTTTTTCACAAAAAATCCCAGCCCTTTTAGGATAATCATCTGAGAATTTAGCATATTTTTCCTCTTCATAAAATACTATAACAAATTTTTGATTATTCTCTTTTAAGATACTTCTAAATTCTAATAATTCTTTTTCTCCTTCTTCATTAAAGTATGGTCCACCAAGTTTTTGTAAAAGGAAAAAATCTTGTTCTTCAATTTTCAGTAAAAAAAAGTATATTTTCTCATATAAATAGTTAATAAAAGAAGAATGTCTTTTGACTCCTCCTAAAAAATCTCGTGATATTTCATTACTAAGACCAATAGTTCTATTAAAATCATGCTCCATTATAACCATAATAATAACATTTTCTTTATTGAAAAATTCACTGTAATATTTATAACTCTCTACCATATGTTTAACCCCATAACCATCCTCTGCATAGTTTAGTACTTGTGAATTATCCAGATCCATAAATTCCTTAAAGTAATATGAAATAGTTTCATTATCCTTCAAACCCCATCCAAATGTAAAAGAATCCCCAAGAAAAACATATTTATTATTTTTCTTAATAAAATCTATATTTACACTATCTCCTCTTGCACCAATGTTGTTTATTTTAGCTTCCATTTTTGTTCCATATTGGGCACTATACCACCCTTCTTGATTTGGTTTATAATAATAAAAACCATTGTCTTCAAATTGCTTTATTAAGATGTCACCAATAAAAATTCTTGAGAGTACCTCCCCAAAAACAAAGAAAAGTACAATTGAGAACACTAATAAGATTAAGTTAGATAATATTTTCTTATTAATCATCATTAAATAAAATAATAATAGTAAACTTATAAAGATTTATATTTAAAATAAAAAATAAATAAACTCGATGTTTGTTATTGCACCAATTTCCATATAAATAAAAAAGAGAATAACATAAAATATAACCTGAACATAAAAATTCTGTTTATTGATTAATAATTCATCATTTTTTATATGCTGTATTGCTTCATAAATTATCAAAAATAGGAAGGCTACATATAAATACAAATAATCAACACTAAATAAATTACTAATAGTTATGTCAAAGAATAACGATTTTGTGAAAGATACAATTTGAGTTAAACCTTGAGCTCTGAATAAAAATAAAGCATAAAAGATAGCATGTAAAGCTAACAAACGTATTAATAAATTACTTATTAATTTTAAAAATTTATTTTGGATAAAAGAAAGTTTTTTCATAAAAATCTTAATTAATTTAAAAATAAGTATTGATGCAAATAAAAAGACCCCCATAAAAATAAAGTTCCAATTTGCACCATGCCAAAATCCAAAAATAACCATTGTAATAAAGCCAGCTATTCCCCCAGAAAGATAAAATTTTATCCAACGATTTTTTATTAATTTAATAAAAGTTTTTGGTAAATAAAAAAACAAAGGCATATACACATAATCAGTAATCCATGAAGATAATGTTCTGTGCCATCTTTTAAAAAATTCAGAAGGGTCTTTAGAAAAAAATGGTACTTTAAAATTAACACTTAATTTTATTCCAAAGAAACGTGAAATTCCCCTTGCCATATTAGAATAACCAGAAAAATCACAATATAACTGAATTGCAAAAGCATAAATTCCAATTAAAACTTGTGCTCCAGTTGGATTAGTCAAAGCAAAGATCTTATTTACTATCAAAGCTACAGAATCAGCAATAACAATTTTCTTAAATAAACCATAAATAAACAAATATGCCCCTTCTTTAAACTTAATATTTCTTAATAATTTTTTAGCTTGAATTCTTGGAATTAAGTTCCTTGCTCTTTCAATAGGTCCAGCAATTAACTGTGGGAAATAAGCAACAAATAGTGAAAAATCAATAATCTTTTTTGTAGGGAATATTTTTTTCCTATAAACATCAATAGTATAACTTAATTTTTGGAAAGTATAAAACGAGATTCCAAGGGGTAAGATTATTTTTAAGCTTGCAATATTAGCCTGAAAGCCAATAGCATTTAATAGAACAACAAAATTTTCAAGGAAAAAATTGAAATACTTAAAAAAACCAAGTAAAGATAAATTAAATAGTATACTTATTACTAAATATAATCTTCTTAATTTCTGATTTTTCGCATCATGCATTTTTAGACCACAAAAATAATCTACAAGAGTTGAAATAATTAACAAACCTAAAAATCTCCAATCCCAACTAGCGAAGAAAACATAACTTGCAATAAGCAAAAATATATTTTTTAACTTTCTTGGCAATACCCAATATATCAGAAAAACTATTACAAGAAAGAAGATAAATTCAAGTGAATTAAACAGAAAAAAACCATTTTTAAAATTGAATGAAATCATTTTATCGATTACCAATCATAGACAAGAGATTATCGCTTGTAATCTACATTAAACTGTATAATAAAATTAAAAAACATCAATATTGATTTAAATATTATGGTGATAAAAGAGAAACAAGAAATATTAAAATTCTTAGAGAATAATGAATATGACGCATTCTATGAACATGTAAGATCTTATAGAAACAAAATAGATTCTTCAGTAAAATCATTAATAGAGAAGGCCATGGAACCGTTTAATTTAAAAATTAACAAAGATGATTTTTTCATAATTTTTTATCAAAAAACCGGAAAACTAAATTATACTTTAAATATAAAATACAATTTTTTAATTTTTTTTAAAAATAAGCTTGCTTTAGATAAAAATAAAAATATATTTTTAGGATCTAATGGAATTTTAGATAATTTATATAATTTATTAGATTCAAATAACATAGCTTATCATAAATGTTCAGAAACAAATCTCAAAATTTTAAATAACAACATAATATTTAAGGATAAAAAAATAAATCCATGTAATTACCTATATTCTCTTTATGCATATGGCTCAAAAACTCTTTTTAACAAAGCCAAAATAAATGTAACTAAAGAAGAATATTTAAGAGAAAATTTTAGGGTTTGTTATAAAGAAGCAAAATTAACAAAAGATGGCCACTTAAAATCAATCAACGAAAAATTCATATGTTACGATCTAAATTCAGAAAGTCCTCTAATTTATTCCTTAGAGCTTGGTCCAATCCCCTTAATAAAATCATTGTTTATTTATAACTATGTTGAATCTTTGGGAGAGGGCTACAAACTTTATTTTCCACTAAATTTAAAAGAAAATTTTAATTTATTAACAAAACATTCTAAAAAATTAAAAGAGGCCTTCTTTTATTTTATAAAATTAGCTATAAAAAAAGAATTTTTACAAAAAGAAATAGTAAAATTCAAGGATATTGAAACCACAATAGATGAATTCTCAAAGAAGATAAATGAACTTTTGTTCTGTTTAGTTGAAACTGTTTGTAAAAATAAAATTATTCCAGACATTGAAAGAAAGGAATTACTCCGAGAATTTAGTCCTAAAAAGCCAAATTTAGAATTAATAGAAGTCAATGGTAATTGGCTTTCTGATAAAAGAGAAAATGAACAAGTAATTGTCCCTTATGGACTCGTTAGCTTAGCAACTTATGTAAATGATTTCTTTGGTGATGTTATAAAAATTAACATAAATGATTTCTTTGTTGATTTTAAAAATTATAAAGATTTTGAAGAGTATATAAAAAATAATAAAATTGATATAATTGGTTTAAGATCAATTCATTTATTCAAAAAATCATTTATTAAAATAGCTAAAACTATTCGTTCAAATAGCAATGCATATATTATGGTTGGAGGACCAATAACACTCTATAATCCAAATAAATTAGTTTCAGAATTAGATATAAATTCCTGTATATTGGGGGAAGGAGAAAAAACACTAAAAGAATTTTTTATAAATTATTTATCAAATAATGATTTACGTTTTATTAAAGGAACAGTTGTAAAAGATAAAACTAAAATTATAAATAACCCTTCAAGAAATCTTATAAAAAATCTTGACAATTTACCAATACCAAATTATGATAAATATATAAATCTTAATAAATATTCAAATTTTTTAAGTTATGCCTATAATAAAAGAAAACAAGGGGTAATTTTCTCTTCAAGAGGTTGCCCATATAAATGTAAATTCTGTCATAATCAATTAGGAAATTCTATTAGGGTTAAAAGTGCAGAAAAAGTATTTGAGGAAATTTATAATTTTTACAAAAAAGGAATTGCAGATATATACATACTAGATGATAACTTTAATTTTGATATAGAAAGATTAAGAAAATTATTAAATCTAATTATAAATTCAGAATTAAAAGGAAATATTAAGATTTATTGTGTTAATGGTTTAAGAGGAGACTTATTAACAAAAGAATTAATAGATTTGCTTATTCAAGCAGGAACAGTATGGATAACAGTATCAATAGAAACACCATCACCAAGATTACAAAAAATAATTAAAAAAAACATAGACTTAGACAAGTTAAAAGAGAACATTAAATACATTGCCAGCAAAAAAATAATTCTAAATTATTGTTTTATGGTTGGTTTTCCAGAAGAAACAGAAGATGAAGCTTACTCTATTTTAGAATTTGCAAAAGAATTACCGCCTTTTCTAATTCCAATGTTGTTTACATTAAAGATTTATCCAAAAACAGAATACCATAAAGAATATTTTCTTGATGAAAACTTGGTTAATAATAGGAATTTATCAACACCATATCATAATTTCAGACATTCTAAAAAAAAGTATATTTTTGATATATATAAAAAATATTTTGATAATTATTTCTATGATAAAGATAGATTAAAGTATAATATTTCTATTTTAAAAAAAATAGGTTTTTCTAAAAACGAAACTGAAGAATTATATAAGTTACTAACATCTCCAAAGAGATATAAATCATTAATTGAGGATTTAATAAATGAAAGATGGAGTAATTAAAAGATTAGAAGAAGACAAATATCTTCTGAAATTGAACAACTCATACATATTTTTAGATAAATATTTGAATGTTAGAGAAAATATTTTTAAGGTAATTAGATTTAAATTTAAAAAAAACAATTTCGCTGAAATAGAAATGCCAAATCTTCTAGAAGAAGAATTTATAGCCGATTCACCCATATACAATTTGTTAGATAGAATAAAACAATTTAAAGTTTTTTTTAGTGGAAGGAAATTTTTCAATTTAGCACATAGTCATGAAGAAATTTTTTCAAAATTTGTTGCTAATAAAAAAATAAATAAAAATTCCGTATTCTATCAAATTACTAAAAAATACAGGCCCGAGTTTAGTAATTCAATCTATAATTTAAATGAATTTTATATGGTGGATATGTATTTTTTAGCAGATTCAACCAAAGTATTGGATGACTATTATAGGCTTATAAAATCAATATTCTCAGAAATTATGTCAGAATTAAAAATGTCTTTTAAAATTTCAAAAAATTTTATTGATCCAGAATTTAAAGTTCATTCACAAGAATTTTATTCTCAAGATGAATCCAATAATGATAATATCGAGATAGCACATATATTCCAATTAAATGAAATGTATTCAAAAATTTATTTTCCCAAATTAAATGTAAAACATATGATCTGTTTTGGAATCGGGATTGACAGGCTAGCTATTCTTAAATGTATTAAAGGTGTAAGCAATGAATAAACCTATTATCGGCTGTGATATTGTGGATATAAGGCGTTTTAAAAAATTATCTTATCTTAAAAATAAAACATTTTATCGTCGCTGGTTTACAAAAGCAGAAATTAAAGATTGTTTGTCTAAAAAAAACTCTTATTCCCATTTTGCTAGTAAATTTGCAACAAAAGAAGCAGTCATAAAAGCAAGCCAAGGAAAATTATCAATTTTAGATATTGAAATAATAAACATAAAAGGATGCCAAAAGATTAAATTAAAAAGAAAGGATTTTGATTTAATTGCATCAGTATCATATAACAAAGATTATGCAATAGCTACAGTTTTTGGATGTCCAAAATGATGATAACTAAAATTATTGAAATAGTATCAACAGTTTTAAAAATAAATCCATGTGAATTAAGCATAGAATCACAACAAACCGATTTTGAACAGTGGGATTCTTTGACACAATTAATAATCATAAATAAAATTGAAGATGAATTTAACTTAAGGATAGATGACTTAATAATTAAAAAATTAAATTCTATAAAGGCAATCCACAATTACCTAAAAGATAATTACATGGGACATACAACATAATCTTTTTTAATCTCACAAGGCATATTAGTTTTATCAATAGATAATCCTCCAACACCTTTATTTCCTGGTAATAAGCAAATAATTTTTATCTGGTAGTCGTCATACTTTTTTAATTCAGAAGTATCTAATTGATAGTAACCATTTTTAAGATTAATTAATTGCCTATCTTCTATTATTCTTTCTCCTTTATCAAAGAAATCAGCTTTACAATTAGCATTTAATTCTGTTCTATTTTCTTGGTCAGACACTTGGATAAGAATCTTTTCAGGAAAGCTTTGCTTAGTGGTAAATAAAAAAATAAAAATAATAGAACAAACTAACACGCCAATAATTATGCTTATATTTTTTTTCATATCTACTTTTTAAGTTTTGATATTAAATTTTTTATTACTTTTTTATTCCAGCCATTTTGTAAGAAAGATTTTATAATTTGTTTTTCAGTATAACCAGCCTTTATTACTTGTTTAATCTTTTTTTCTGCAGCTCCTAAATGTACCCCGGATTGTCTTTCTTTTTTTCTTTTTTGAATTTCATACCTGGTTAAAGCAGAATCGATATCTTCTTGCCCAGGTACTTTTTTGTATAATTTTCCCACTTTTTCAAACTTGTTCTTGGATATTAATTTTCTAATTTTTCTTAATTTTATTTTCCCCTTTTTATGAAAAATTATTACCATTACCATGATCAAAACTAGTATAAACAAAGCACTTGCATAAATTATTTTTTGTTCTTTAATATGTTCTTTAACATTGTTTAAGATTCGAATTACTTCTTTTTTAGGTATTTCTTTAGTAATTGAGGGAGTTATTTCGCTAATCGCAGGGATTGTTTCTTCAATTTCTTTTACCGGTTCAAATAATTTAGTACTTCCAGTAACTGCAAATATTCCAAATCTTGGAGTTTCTGTTTTAAAGTAAGTATAACCATGAGACGATCTTACTCTTTCTGTTGTTAATGGAATCCAAGCATTGTCAAATAACATTAAAGTAATACTATCTTCATCTATATTATCTTCTATTAACCACTTATCTTCAACTTTAAATGTTATTGTTGCTTTATCGAAATGTGTATTAAAACTTATAATTTCTAAAAATGTATAAGCATTTATTTTAGGTATATTTACTGTTGATAATTCATGTGCTACTATTTTAGCATCTTCCCCAGCAAATAGTACATTAGTTTCTATTATTTCAAGAGCAGAATCTTCTGGGAAATTACCTATTATTTTTAATCCTGGTTGGATATTAAATTCACTTTTGGAAGGTAATGTTATACCACTTGAGCCTTTATAAGAAACGCCTGAAACTTCCTCTTCCTCTTCCTCTTCAACAACAACTTGAGCTATTGTAAAGTAATATGTTGAAGCCCAACTTGAATTTGTTGAATTATCTGAAGATAAAGCTGACCAATTATAATAATCATATGTAGGAGCAGAATAAGTATAATTTTGGCTTGATCCATAAATTGTATTCTTTATGCTATACCAAAAGAACAATGTATCTGAATCAGCATCTGTTGAACCATTAAGTTTTAAAATAACAGTTAATGAATTTCCAGTACTGCTATTTGATGGACTATTCAAATAAGGGGTTGTTGGAGCAGTATTCTGAACCTTAAAGAAATAATAAGCATCAGTACTATTCTTACTCTTATTTAGATTAGAAGTGGTATCATTTGCATACCAAGCATAACCAACA
>NZBH01000055.1 GCA_002687815.1 archaeon
AGAAATAAAGAAAGAAGTAAGTTCATTTGGTGCTGAAGTTGGAAAAGTAGAAACTGAACCTTTGGCTTTTGGTTTAAATGTTCTAAAAATTTTTATAGTTATGGATGAGAAAAAAGGAGACACTGAACCTTTAGAGGATAAGATCAGAAGTTTGAAAGGTGTTGAAAGTGTAGAAGTTGTTGATGTTAGGAGAGCAATTGGATGAATAATCCTCTAACAGAAGATAAAATAGCAAGATTAAATGAAATTGCAAAACTGCCCCCAGAAGAACAAGGTAAAGAATTTCAAGAATTTCTAAAAACATTATCCCCTGAGCAAATTGAATTTTTAAGAAATCAACAAAATCAAGGTTGTATTTTTTGTAAAATAGCTAAAGGCGAGATTGAATCTAAAAAAGTTTATGAAGACAATAATTTTATGGGAACCCTTGATATAAATCCAGCAAATAAAGGGCATGTTATTATTTTTCCAAAAGAACATTGTGAATTTTTATCTGATTTACCTAATAATTTAAATTTATTTGATATTATAAAGAAATTATCTTTAATTATTGTTAAAACTTTAAAAGCAGAAGGAATTAATGTTATCATATCTAGTGGTGTTGCTGCTGGACAGAAAATACCTCATTTACTTATACATTTAATTCCAAGATTTAATGGTGATGATATTAATTTCTCTTGGAATCCTAAGAAAATTGATGATAAGGAAATGGATTCAATTGAAGCTTCTTTGAAAGAGGAAATTAGTAATTCTTTTTATGTAAAGGAAGAGGAAGAAAAAGTTGTTGAAGAGGAACCAGAAGAAGATTTTGATGAAGAAAGGATTCCTTAATTAAATTATAAATCTGATTATATTACCAAAAATTAAACTAATTATTAGAGCTATTAATATTGATGGGACGAAAGGAATTCCTTCTTTGACTAAAACTTTTTTTATTTTTGATTTTATTAAAAGATTTATTTGTTTCTTTTCTATTCCTAGATTTGAAATCTTAAATTTATCCCTTAAGTCTTTGTTTGCTATCCAATCCCCTTCTACTAAATCCGTTGGTTTTTTTGAATGATACATGCATACATCTTCAATTGATTTTGTGAAAAGCCAAAAGAATGGGAAAATTATTGCAAAAATTCCTAGAGCAAATATTAATATGTTTATAATTTCATTTTTTATTAAGAATGTTGAAACAAAAAATAGAAATGCAATTATTAGACTAATCACTATTAATCTTTTACTTTCTTTTTTCTCAATTAATTTCTTTAATTTTATTAAAAGACTTTTTCTATTTTTAATTGCTAATATTATTGCATAAACTAAGCCATAAAATGCTCCAATTATTAATATGTTTACCCAAAGAATTATTAAAAATGGAAACCTTAAATCTGGTTGAAAATATTTAATTAAAGATGAAGGATAAGTAGCAAATAATGCTCCTAAACCCATTAATAATTTTGAATCACCACCTCCCCATTGTTTTGTATAATACATTAAATTAGCTATTATAAAAAAAGATGCGAAACCAATTAATCCTTGAATTAAAAATAACCATTCTTGATAAGCTAAAGAATAAAATAATCTTAATGTTAAACCTATTATAATTAGACTATAACTTAACCAATCTGGAACTTCTCTTGTTTTAATATCTGTAATAGATGCTATGGCTAAACCAATTAATCCTGTAATAATTAAGATAATATCTATAATCATCTCTTTTTGTATTCTTTTCTGTAATAAAAATGTTTTTAAAACTTATTAATAACATTTTGAAGAATGATTAATATAATTGGAGCAGGACCTGTTGGAAGTTATTTAGCTTATCTTTTGGCTAAAAAAGGCGAAGAAGTACAATTATTCGAAGAACATACTGAAATAGGAAAGTTAGTACAATGTGCTGCTACCTTTACTAGTGTTTTGTCTGATATTATTCCTTTGAAAAATGATTTAATTATTAATAAGATCAAAAGAATGAAATTAATTTCCCCAAATAATGATTTTTTAGATGTAAATTTAAAAAAAGAGAATCTTGTTTTAGATAGAAGTGAATTTGATAAATATCTTGTAAATATGGCTGTAGATAATGGTGTTAAATTATTTTTAGGATATAAACTTTTAGATATTAATGAAAATGAATTAATTTTTAAAAATAAAAAAATAAAAAGAGATATTTTAATTGGTGCTGATGGTCCTTTATCTTTAGTTGCTAGAAAAAGTGGATTATTATCTAAAAGAGTATTTTTGAAAGGTATGCAAGCAAGAGTAGAATCTAATTTTGATAAAGATGCTGCTTTGACACATCTTAATATTGGAGAATTTTCTTGGATTATTCCTGAAAATGAAAATATTGCAAGAGTTGGAGTTGTTTGTAAAAATAATTCACAAGAACATTTTAAGAGAGTTTATGATAAGGTTAAAGGTACAAAAAAAATAATTGAGTATCAAGGAGGATTAATTCCTTTATATGATTCTAGTGCAAAAATTAGTAAAGATGGTAATACTTTTCTTATTGGTGATGCTGCTGGTATGGTTAAACCTACAACTTATGGTGGAATTATTCCTGGATTATTAGCAGCTAAGATTTTAGCTAAAAATTTTAGTGATTATGAAGAAGAATATAAAAAAAATATTGAAAAAGATTTAAAGCCAGGATTATTGATAAGAAATACTTTGAATAAATTTTCAGATGAAGATTATAATTCTCTTATTAATTTATTTAAACAAGAAAAATTAAAAGAAATTTTAGAGAAATATGATAGAGATTTTCCAAGTAAATTTTTATTTAAACTCCTTTTAAAAGAGCCAAGATTATTGAAATTTGCATTAAAGTATAAAGAAACTTTTATATATAAATAAGATTAGTTTAATCTTAATGAAAAAAAAGGGTGGTGTACCTGAAGGTTTGAATGTTTCTATATTGATTATTCTAATTGCTTTATTTATACTTGCTTATATAGTTTTATTACCTCCTGAAGAGAGAGAAGGTCTTTTAGGCGTTGAAGGAGAAGAAGGAGTTAGAGATTTATTTGTTGAAAGTCCTGGTTTGGTTAGGCCTTTGGAAGAAGAAACTGTTGTACACAAATTAGCTCCTATTGATCTTTTTGTAAGAGCTGAACCTGTTATTTCTTATGTTACTAATTATTTGCATTTAGAAAGGAGTTTGTTTACTAGTAAACGTCACGAACTTACTTTTAATGTAGATCAATTAGATGATTTAGAAAGAGCAGGTCTCTATTTTTTAGTAAGAAACTCAAAAGGAAATTTAAAAGCTAAATTAAACGGTGAAGAAATATATGCTAATAAAATTCCAGCTAATAAATTAACCTCTATTAGTTTACCTAAAAGATTATTAAAAAAAATTAATCATCTTGAATTATCTGCTTCTTTTAATTTATTTGGAAATAGTTATTATTCTTTAGAAGATATAAAAATTAGAAAAGAATATCATACCTCAAATATTAAAGATGATCGTTATTTTGTAATTTCTTCTCATGAATATACTTATCTAAGAGATGCAAAATTAAATTATTTTATGCATTGTAATGAATTTATAAGAGGCGGTACTAGATTAAAAATAGAATTGAATGGAGAGCCTTTTAGTAATATGATGTTACTTTGTACTGGCCGAGATTCTTCTTTTGATATTACCTTGAATGATATAAATGAAGGTAAAAATGTTTTAAGTTTTGAGATAGAAGATGGAGACTATAGTTTTGAAAATATTGAAGTTGAATTGGAATTAAAGGAGAAAACTTATCCTACTTACTATTTTATTGTTGAAGATGATGATTATGCATTATTGAAAAAAGGGAAGATTGATGCTTCTTTAGATTTAACTTTTGCTAATATTGATAAACTTAAAGAAGCTCAAATTTTTGTTAATAGTGAAAGAATTGATTTGTATACAGAAAGTGATACTTATTCTAAGGATGTTTCTAATTATTTGAAAGAAGGAAATAATAGATTAAAGATAGTACCAAAAAATCGTTTTGAAATTACAAATCTTGAAATTAGTTTAGAGGAATAAGAGGTGAGTTATGGCTGATCCTGAAGAAATTTCTGAAAAAAAAGATGGACGTTTAAAGAGTATTTCTGAATCTCCTTATAAATTTTATAGGAAATGGATAGCTGGAAGTGGTGGTGGAATTTGGGGTACTATAAAATGGGTTTTAATGTGGATTGTTATCCTTATTATTTTAGCTGGAGTAGCTTTAGGAGGATTATTCCTTTTTCGATGTTGGCAAACAGGATCTTGTGGTGTAGTTCTTTCTAGTATTTTTGGTGGTTTTGAAGAAGTTAAAGCAGTGGAAACAGCTGAAAAAGGAGCCCTTACTATATTTGATTATATTTGGAATCCAGATAAAATTGCTGAATCTATGATGTTAAGTTGGGAAGGTGGAAAACAAGTTGAAGAAGAAGAATTTGGTGTAAAAATAACTGATCTTGAATTAGAAGAAAGATTGTACTATACTGAAGATCCTATATCTGCTAGTGCAACTATGAATGTTAAGGCACCAGAAGATGAAGATATAGTAATTGATTTTTCTGATGCTTGTGAGCTACAAGATTATGAAGGAGAGATTGAAGTGAGTGGTCCTTTTATAGATGAAAAAGAAATTACTGTTTTATCTGGGAATGAAGATGATTTTGATATTACTTGTAAATTTTTAGATGGTTTTGAAGATCTAGATAAAGAGATTAGTAGAAAAAAAGTAACTTTTAAACCAAGTTATAATTTTGTACAAGATGTTGAATGGTATGTTAAATCTAAATATGAGGAATCTAAAGATGATGAGAAAGTTGGGGCATCTATTGCTGTTAAAAAAGGACCGATGATTCTTAGATTATTTTCTAAGAGTAGACAACCCTTTTATGTAGATAGAACTTATAAACTATTTTTGGAATTAGAAAATAATAAAATTGTTTGGGATGGTAAGTTAGACAAAATAGAAGATGTTAATTTAAAGATACCATTAAATGTAGAATTAATTGATGATAAATTCTGTGATTTTGAAGAAAGAAGTTCTAGAGGTGATTATGGAGTTTATTCTTTAAAAGATGATGAATTAGAAAAAATTAATGTTGATTGTAGTTCAAAAGAATTTTTAAATGAGCAAGACTTAACAATGATTGAGTGTTTTGATGTTTTGAAGGATGGTATAAAAATGTCTTGTGAATTTAAATTTTTAGATGCAGAAGAAGAAATTAGTGCTGGATTTCCTTTTATAGCCGAAATTTCATACTTTTATATTGCAGAAGATACTGCTTTTGCAAATCTTAGAAAAATAGAATTTGAGGAGGAAACTTAATTGTTGGAAAGAAAAATAGTAATTTTAATTGTATTGCTTTTATTTATTTCTGGTTGTGCTGCAATTCAAAATCTTACTGATATGTCTTTGTTTGGGAAAAAAGATTTTGTAAGTGGTAAGGGTCTTACTCCTGAATTTTTATTAAAAATGCCTCCCTTAGATAAGATGCCTGAAGGACAAGAATTCCAAGTTGGAATTAAAGTTACTAATTATGGATTAAGTGATGCTATTGGTGAAATTTGCGTTTTTGATAGTTTATCTTCTAATTATGATGGAATTCCTTCAAAACAAAATACTTGTGTTGGATTTAATATGGATGCTGCTGAAAAATCTACTGTTGGAAGTAAAATCATTCCTACTTCTGAAAGATTCTTTTTTCCAGGAGAAAGATCTTATTATGTTTATAAAAATTTAATTAGTGATACTAAAACAAAAATAGAATCAGAAATAAGATATGATTATAAAACTAAATTTAATTCACAAATTTGTATAAGTAAAAAAGAGGATGATCCTTGTAATTCTAGAGTTATAGGAATGGATGAATCAGTAAAATTTGCCCCGCTTGATATATCAAGTATAAAGAAAGACATATTGCCAACTCCTATTGGTTATGATGATGTTAAATTAATTTTAGAAATTCATATTAGGAATGTTGGTGGAGGAAAAATTTATAATGAATATGATAGTAAAAAACAATTTTTTGATATAGATGTAGTGCTTGAAAGCGGTAGTTCAATCAACTGTAATCCTAAAAAAGAAGGTAGATTCTTTTTGGAAGATAATGGTGAAGTTATTGTTACTTGTGATATAACTTCTTCTTTTAGTGGAGAATATATTGATGATCCTTTGGAAATTGTATTAAGTTATCCTTATAAAATTTCTCAAAAAACAGGTGAAATATTGATAAATCATAAGGAAGATTAAAATAGAAAAATTTAAGAGTAATAAGAACATTTTAACAAAAAAAGGAGGCTAATTAATGAAAAAAAAATATATTTTATTTTCTCTCTTTGTAATTTTATTATTTATAGGTGGATGTAAAAAAGCTACTGAAAGTAAAGCGGCTATAGGAGCCTATGTTGGAGGAGATGAAGGTCTTGATCTTTCTTTTGTTGAAGATGAACCTCCTGAAAGGGTTTTAGATGCAGATTCTGAACAATTTTTTATAACCTTATTATTGAAAAATGAGGGTGAGTTTGATATAGATGTAGGGGAGACTAGAATTACTCTTTCTGGTATTGAGAAAAACCAATTTCAAATAGGTAGTTTAACCGAAACCAATAAAAATTTTATTAATGGTTTAGAGAAAAAAAGAGAAGATACTTTACCAGGTGGACAAGATGAGATTTCTTATACTGCAAAATATAAACCTGATTTGAATCAAGATTTTACACCAACAGTTACAGCAAGTGCTTGTTATGCTTATGGTACAAGAACTTTAACTAAACTATGTTTGAGGAAAGATATAGCAAGAAGATCAAGAGAAGCTGAATGTACTGTTGATGAACATAAAACTATAGAAAATTCAGGAGCACCAATTCAAGTAACTTCTTTAAATGAAATGAAAGGTGGTTCTAATAAGATAAGAGTTATTTTTAACATAGAGAATGTTGGTGAAGGTACTGTTTATGAAAAAGGTTCTTTTAGTAGTGGAAGTTGCAGTGAAGATATGAGTAAAGAAGATAGATTAAATGTAGAAATTAGACCTGTTAGCAGTATTAACTTTAAATGTGCTAGATTAGGTGGTGGAGCTAGTGGTGTCATTAAACTTAATACAGAAGGAAAAGCTGTTGTTACCTGTGAAGCAGATACTTCTAGATTACAAGATACTGCTTTTGAAGATCCATTGAATATTAATCTAGATTATGTCTATAAAGAACGTATTAGTAAAGCATTAACAGTAGAAGATGCTGTTTGATTAAATAGCTTTTTATATTTTTCTTTTTATTTTATAATTTAATGAGAATAATTTCTGATTTACATATCCATAGTAGGTTTAGTAGAGCATGTAGTAAACAAATAACTATTCCTAATTTGGAAAAATGGGCAAGAGTTAAGGGTGTAAATTTACTTGGTACTGGAGATTTTACACATCCTTTATGGTTGAAGGAACTTAAAAATGAATTAACTTTTGATAATGGTGTCTTAAAAACAAAATCTGGATTTCCTTTTATTTTACAATCAGAAATTTCTTTGATTTATTCACAAGATGGTAAAGGAAGACGAATACATAATGTTTTTCTTGCACCTAATTTTGAAGTTGTTGATCAAATTGTAGAAAAATTATTGAAAATTGGAAGAATTGACTATGATGGAAGACCTATATTTGGAATTAGTTGTGTTGAATTTGTTGAAATGATGAGAGGGATTAGTAAAGATATTGAAGTTATTCCTGCCCATATATGGACGCCATGGTTTTCTTTATTTGGTAGTAAGTCTGGTTTTGATAAAATAGAAGATTGTTTTAAAGATCAGACTAAATATATTCATGCATTAGAGACTGGATTAAGTAGCGATCCTGAGATGAATAGGAGAGTAAGTAGTTTAGATAAATATAATCTAGTATCTTTTTCAGATATGCATAGTTTTTGGCCTTGGAGGATTGGTAGAGAGGCTACTATTTTTGATACAGAACTAAATTATGATAAAATAATTAATGCAATAAGAACAAAAGAAGGATTAAAAGGGACAATAGAAGTTGATCCTTCTTATGGAAAATATCATTTTGATGGACATCGTGCTTGTGATGTTAGTTTAGATCCTAAGGATTCTATTAAAAAAAATAATATCTGCCCTAAATGTGGTAAAGGATTAACAATAGGTGTATTGCATAGAGTTGAAGAATTAGCTGATAGAGAAAAAGGACCAGAAGATTATTTTAAGACTTTAATACCTTTGTCTGAATTGATTTCAAGTTATGTTGGAACATCAGTATCTTCTAAAAAAGTTGAACAAATTCATATTAAGTTAATGAATTTATTTAAATCTGAATTTAATGTTTTATTAGATGTTTCTTATGAAGATTTAAAAAAAGCTGTTGATGAAAAACTTGCTGAACTTATAATTAAAAATAGAGAAAACAAATTAGAAGTTATACCTGGCTATGATGGAGAATATGGGAAATTAGATCTTGAAGAGAAAAAACAAAAATCTTTAAGTGAATTTTAACCTATGTAGTTAGTATCTTTTGTGTTGTATTGCTTTATTTGTTTTGAAACTTTTTCTAATTCTTTTACTTTTGATTTTATTTCTTTTTCTACCGGGGATACTTCTTTACCTAATTGTTTTGTATCTAATTTAAAGTTGAATAATTTATTTAATGTTTTAACAATTTCTTTTGCTCCTTTAACTCCTAAGTAAGTTGGATGTGCAAATGTTTCTGCTAAGAATGATACTGCAGATATTTCTCTTTGTCCAGCTAATCCTAAAAGTAAACCTGAAACACCAATAATTGGTCCAACAACACCAAATAAATTATTATTAATACCTTTTACTTTATATTTACTTATCATTTCTTTTTTATTTGCAGTATAGAATATTTTTGGAAGTTTTGGAACTTTTTGTAAAGCAATTCCACCTAAAGTAATTATTTCTTTACCTTTGAATTTTTGGAATATATCTAAAATTTGATCACAAAATTCATAACATGATTCTTCATCTAATGGTTGAATATCTCCTGTTAAAAATAAAAATGATTTTCCTTTCATATTTTTATAATAAATCTCTATAACAGGAAGTTCAACTAAGTTTTCTTCATTAATAAAAACAGAATGTGGGAATGAATAAGAGTATATTTGGAATAATTTTTTTGCTTTAAGATTGTTTATAATAAAATCTAAAGCTATCTTACCTACATTACCTACTCCTGGTAAACCTTCTATTAAAACTATCTTATTTAGTTTTGGTTTTGCTAATTGTTTTATTTTCCAAGTCATTCTTCTTTGCTTTTCTTCTCCAATAACCAAATTTATCTTCTGGTGAAAATTTTGGTGGTTTTGGACTTGTTGTTTTACTATTACATGTTGGACATTTTTCTTTTAATGTGTATGTTTTACATTTATTGCATTTAAGAATGTTTTGTTTCATAATATTTAAGCAATTATTCCTTCACCTTCATTAGCTTCTATTGTATTTATTATTAAATCTGTTGTTTCTTTCATAACTTTTTCTAATTCTTTATAATCTTGCCCGGTAATAGTAATTTTATAATTTGGTGCTCCTATATACACAATATCTATTTTGTATTTTGAAGATTTTACTTTTAATAGAGCTTGCTTAATTATTTCTATGCCATCTGATTTGTATGATCTTAAAGTTAATGTAGACGATATTTTGAATTTTGTAGGTTTTATCTTTTCTTTTATTACTTCTGCTAAAACTTTACTTATATCGTTTGGAATTTCAATTTCTTTTAATACATCTTCTCCTTTCTTTGATACTTCTTGAAAACAAGGGTAGATTAAATCATATTCTTTTATAATTCTATTTCCTGCTCTTTGATAAATATCTTTTAAATCTGTTTTTAATTTTTTGGCAACAGTTTCTAATATTTTTTCTGCTTTTTGTTCTTGTTTGCATTCTGTGTTTTTCTTTTTTCTCATTGAGAGAGAAACACGTCTTAAAGAAAGATCAATATAACCTCTTTCCTTATTTGTTCTTAGTACTTTACATATAATCTTTTTATTTTCTTTAACATAATCTCTGATGTTTCTTATTCTTCCAGCAGATATTTCTGATAAGTGAATCATACCCTCTTTATTTTGGTATTCATCTAAATCAGCAAATACAGAATTTGGTAGAATTTTTTTTATAGTACATAAAACGAGTTCTCCTTCTTCTGGGAAGCCTAATTTCTTATAAAACATTTTTAATCTAAAACTTCTAAAACTCTTGCTTTTATTTTACCTTTTCCGCCTGTTGATTCTACAAGTTCTTTACTGCATATAAGGCATTTAACTGAAGAAGCAGGTTTTCCAAATATTATTTGTTCGTTTTTACATTTTGGACAACGAACTTTTATGAATTTGCTTGTTTGTTCTTTTTTCATTTTTATACTAATTCAATTTTTTTTGCTCTAAATCCTTGCTTTTGAATTTGTTGTTTATTACAAGTACTACATTTAAATTTTAAATTTGTTTTTTTACTTACTTTTGATCCTGTTCTTTTTGGGCTACTTGGTTTTGAGCCCCATCTATTTTTATTACCGAATCCAACTCCAAGACCACGTTTTGCTGCTCTTTGTATTGAGCCGTGTCTTAATGTTCCTCTCTTTTGTCCGGCTTTTACCTGAATTATTTTATGTTCAGTATGTTTTCTACAATATTTACAATACATCCGTTTTGCTTTGGGTAATTTCATTTTTTAGTTCTTATTTCTTGTGCCCTTCTTTTTTTTATTAGAACTTTCGCAACTTTAAGCGGTAAGTTTGATATATCTTCTTCTTCAAATGGCCCATAGATGTTAAGATCTTCTCCAACAAATTTGGGTAATGAATGAATAAACCTTACTAATTTCGTTTTATTTCTTTCTTTATTTTCTGTTTTTATGTCTTTCGGTTCCTCTATTTTTGGTAGTTTTTTTGATAATATTTTGATTAGGATGTCTTTTCTATAATTTGAGAACATATTCTCTAATTTTTGATAAAATTCATTCTCTTCTTCTAATAAACCTAAGTTTTCTTTTTTTTGAGAGGTTCTTGATGAAAATAAAGCTATTTGTATTATTTTATTTTCTCTTCTTTCATACAATTCTTTTAATATTTTTTTAATATTATCTAATTGTTTCTGTGTTTTTATAATTTCAACTGAAGCAAATATACTTGTTTTCTTTTTTTGAGACTCTAAGATTTCTGATTTCTCTTTTATGTAATTTACAACATTTTGAAAAAAGTTTTCATCCAATGTTTGAAGTTCTGATGAAGATTTTTCTTTTCTTAAAATTTCATATAAGGCTTCATAAGTAATAATCTCTGACATAAGAAGAAATAATGCTTATTATAATTAAAAAGTTTTATATCGTTGAAAATATGTAATTAACTATTGCTCTTAATAAAGGTGTTTCATTAAGTCTTTTCCTTTTATCAAACCTATTTTTCCTTTTTTACATGCTTTTTCTGAGAAATCTTGAATAGAATCTTTATTTTTACCGTATATCAATACCGGTACTGGATCGTCTGAATGAGATTTTAGTTTACATGGGGTGGAATGATCTCCTGTAATGCAAATAAGTGTGTCTTTTAATTTAGTTAATTCCTTAAAAATAGTATCGTCTAATAATTCAATCATTTTTTTCTTTTCTAATGGTAGACCATCATGTCCAGGAATATCAGTTTCCTTAAAATGTATATAGAAATTTGGTTGTTGTACGTATTTTCTTAATTTACTAAATTTAACTTTCTTTAAAATATATTTTTTTGCAACTTTTATATGTGTATTTAAGGATGTATAAAGATTTTTGTAAATATCATTTTCTGTTACTTTGGGTTGTTTAATTCTAACTATTCTCATTTTGATTAATTTGGCTATTCCAATTTCTGTTGGCATTGATAAAATAGCTGTCCAATCTTTTTTCTCTTCTAATTTTGGAATTTCTGTTCCAGCTCCTCTTGTAGTTATTGTGTTTGCAGGTAATAATTTTTTATCTTCTCTAAATTTATTTACTGGATGATCTTTTAGAATTTTATCTGCTTGTTCAAGAAAGTTATTTACTAAATTTGCTGAAAGTTTTGTTGTTTCATCTTCATCTAATGGCTGAGATGAAATTGTTTTAGAATGTTCTGGATCTGCATCTGTTATATTGTCTGAGAAACCACCTTTTATTACTAAAACTCCACGATGTTGAACTGTTGCTTGAAATATAAAAGGAAAAGCTAGTTTTATTCTTTTAGAAAGATCATTTGCTAATGATTTTGCTTCTTTTGTTGTTAAACTTCTTCCTGCTCTTCTATCAATGATTTTATTGTCTTTTTTTGTTGCAAAATTTGTTCTTAAACATAAATCTCCTGGACTAATTTTTATCTTCGAACCTAAGGCTTCGAGGATTCCTCTGTTGATTTTTTGAGTATAACCAAGGATGTTTAACGCTACTTCTGATTCTGGAATTTTTTCATTTGAAGGAACCATTAAACCTGTTTTTCCATTTTTTGCTAAGAAATCTAAATTTGGTGTTTTAGCAGCTTCTAATGGTGTTTTTCCTTTTAGTTCTTTACAAGGAAGGTCTCCTAATCCATCTAAAATTATCAGTATTTTTTTCATTAATAATCTAAAGTTTTAGTGATTTATAAAGATTATCAAAAAGTATTTTATAGTTTTTAGTATGTTCTAAAATCATGTATACGATAAAACAAGTTCCTGAGGATTTTTATGTAAAGGAAATAATGGATTTAGATTTAAAAAAAAGTGGAACATATACTTATTTTATCTTGAAAAAGAGAGATTGGAATACTTTTGATGCTTTGAAAGAGATTTCTAAGAGATTAAATGTTGGGATAAAAAGATTTGGTTATGGAGGAAATAAAGATAAAAAAGCTGTAACTGAACAATATATATCTGTTTGGAATCTTGATAAAAATTCTTTAAATAAAATTAAGATAAAAGATATTGAGATTAAATTTGTTGGTTATGGGGATAAAAGAATTAGTTTGGGGGATTTAAATTGTAATTATTTTAAAATTGTTGTAAGAAATTTAGAAAAGAAAAAGGAATTAAAAATTAATAAAGTTAAAAATTATTTTGATGAGCAAAGATTCGGTGTTGAGAAAAAGAATTCTATGATTGGGAAAGCACTAGTTAAGAAGAATTTTAAAAAAGTTTGTGAATTATGTGGATTAAATATTAAAGGAAAAGATTATGTTGGTTCTATTAATAACATTGATAAAAAAATGTTGAAATTTTATGTGCATAGTTTTCAATCTGAACTTTGGAATAAGATTGTTAAGAAATTAAAACATAGTTATAGTAAAATTCCTCTTCTTGGTTTTTTGACAGAATTTGAAAATAAAGAAATTAAAGATTTGAGTAAGAAAGTTTTGAAAGAAGAAAGAATTTCCTTAAAAGATTTTATAATAAAACAATTTCTTGGGCTTAGTATGGAAGGTGGAATGAGAGATATGTTTGTTAAAGTTGATGATTTTAAATATAAATATTCTAAAGATAATTTAAATAAAGGAAAATTTAAAGTTGGATTGGAGTTTAAATTAAAATCTGGAAGTTATGCTACACTTATTGTTAAGGAATTATCTTTGTAGTAATCTTTATAAAATCAAAAAATAGGATTAAATTATGTTTAAATTTTTTAAAGAAAAAATAAAGGATGCTATTGGGAAGATCTCTAAGAAAGTTGAGGAAGAAGAGAAAGTAGAAGAGATTAAACCAGAAGAGAAGAAAGAGAAAAAGGTTATTGAGCGTATAAAAGAGAAAATAACTACAAAAAAGATTTCTGAATCAAAATTTGATGAATTATTTTGGAATTTAGAAGTTTCTTTAATGGAAAATAATATGGCTGTAGAAGTTATAGATAAAATTAAAGGGGATTTAAAAAAAGAAATTGTTGATATGCCTCTAAAAAGAAATAAAATTGAAGAGAGTCTTTTGGATGGTTTGAAAAAAAGTATAGATGATGTTTTAGATTTAGGAGAAATTGATTTAATTAAATTAATAGAAAAGAAAAAACCTTTTATTATTGCTTTTTTTGGTATTAATGGAAGTGGAAAAACTACTAGCATTGCTAAAATTACAAATTTAATTCTGAAAAAAAAGTTTTCTTGTGTACTTGCAGCTTCTGATACTTTTAGAGCTGCTTCAGTAGAGCAATTACAAGAGCATGCTGATAAATTAAAAGTAAAATTAATTAAACATGACTATGGTGCTGATCCTGCTGCAGTTGCATTTGATGCTGTTGAACATGCTAATGCTAGAGATCTTGATGTTGTTTTAATTGATACTGCTGGCAGAATGCATACTAATGTTAATTTAATGGATGAAATGAAGAAAATAGTTAGAGTAGTTAAACCAGATTTGAAGATTTTTGTTGGAGAAGCAATAACTGGTAATGATTGTGTTGAGCAAGCTAAGAGATTTAATGAAGCTATTGGTATTGATGGGATTATATTGACTAAATTAGATATTGATGAGAAGGGTGGAGCAGCTATTTCTATTAGTTATGTTACTAAAAAACCTGTTTTATTTGCAGGAACTGGTCAGAAATATAGTGATTTAGAAGAGTTTGATAAAGATAAGATTGTAAAGAATTTAGGATTATAAAGTCTTAATTTGCAAATAAAAAACTTTTATAAAGTCTGATTTGTGACTAATAATTTAGAAAATGGTATTAGAAAAATTAGGCAGTTCATTGAAAGAAACTCTGAAAAAGATAACTAGTGCTGTCTTTGTTGATGAAAAATTAGTTAATGAATTAATTAAAGATATTCAGAGAGCTTTATTATCTGCTGATGTTAATGTTCAATTAGTTTTTGATCTTAGTAAAGCTATAAAAAATAGGGCTTTAGAAGAAAAAACACCTAGAGGAATTTCTGAAAGAGAACATTTAGTTAATATTGTTTATGAAGAATTAGTTAAATTAATTGGTGGAGAGAAAGCAGAGATAAAAATAGAGAAGAAAAAACCATTTAAGATAATGATGGTTGGGTTATTTGGTTCTGGAAAGACTACAACTATTGGAAAATTAGGAAGATATTATTCTAAAAGAGGTTTTAAGGTTGCTGCTGTTGGTTTAGATGTACATAGACCTGCTGCACCTGAGCAATTAGAGCAAGTTTGTAAGAAAGCTAAAATAAAGTCTTTTATTAAGAAAAGAGAAAAAAATGCTTTAAAAGTTTATGAGAAATTTGAAGAAGAATATTCTAAATATGATATTTTAATTATAGATACTGCTGGTAGAGATGCTTTAAGTAAAGATTTAATTAAAGAAATAAAAGAATTAAATAAAACTATAAAACCTGATGAAAGAATTTTAGTTATTTCTGGAGATATTGGTCAAGCTGCACAAAACCAAGCTGAAGAATTTCATAAAAATTGTGGTGTTACAGGAGTAATTGCTACTAAATTAGATGGTACTGCTAGGGGTGGTGGTGCTTTAGTTGCATCAGCTACTACAAAAGCTAATAT
>NZBH01000056.1 GCA_002687815.1 archaeon
ACTTATATAAATAGGTTATAGTTTCTAAAAAGATACCATGAACAGAGATTGTACTGTCTATGAAACAGCTGATTTTATCGGAAAAAGGTGGACTTTATTAATTCTCTTAGAATTATACAAGGGTAAATCTAAAAAAAGATATTCAGAGATTAAAAAAGATCTTAAAGAGATCACTCCTAAAATTTTATCCGCAAGGCTAAAAGAATTAGAAAAAAAAGATTTGATAAAAAAAGAAATCGATACATCTTCTATTCCAATGAAATGTTATTATTCTTTAAATAAAAGTGGTACAGACTTTATTAAAATTATCCAACAAATTAAAAGTTGGGCCTTAAAATGGAAAATTGATAATAGATTATGTCAACTTTCAGAATGTAAAAACTGTGAATTATAATACCATTTTAAGAAATACTTGCTTTGTTTTTCCCTTTTCTTTTCTAGCAATTAATCCTTTTTTCTCCAAACCATCAAGAACAATACTTAATTTAGATTTATGCATATCGGTTCTTAATCTTAATGTTTGTTGAGTTATACCATCTTGTTCTTTAACCGCTTTAATAATTTTTCTCTCATTTTCATTTAAACCTTTCAATAAAATATTGAACTTTTCTTCGGATGTTTGAACTTGTTTTTGTTTTTCTAATGTTGAAATAATTGCTTTTTGAGATTTCTCAAAGAAAATAAGATATATTCCAAGTGCTGCCATTCCACTTATTAATATTATTCCAAAGTAAGTTTGCCAAGGCAAACGTTCTTCCTTAGAACACATTCCGCCAGATTGCATTTCTTCACAATCACAATTTGCTTCTGTTTGCTGATTTAACTGTCTATCAAAAGAAAATATAACTAATCCAATTAATATGCAGGCTAATACTAATATCAATCCCAATCTTTTATTATTCATTTTAGAATTTGTATTAATTCACATCTCCTACATATATTTTTTCTGCTTGGTTCATTACAAATTTCACAAGATTTTAATTTTTTATCAGATTTATAACTCTTTCTAAGATCATCTCTTATTCTCAGAAAGTTTTCTATAATATTTATTTTTATTTTAGGGTATTGTTTTTCCATATCAGAAATAAATTTCCTTACATCATTTCTGAAAGCTGCTTTAGAACAAGGACAAGGTTCATACATAACAGGAAATTTCATAGCTATTGAATATTTTTTGATTTCTTTATTAGTTAAAAAATATAATGGCTTAATTCTTTGTATAAATTTTTTACTATTAACAATTCCAGTTTTAGGACCTAAATTAATATTTAACCCAGGATTCCCTTTAAAATTATTCATTAAAATAGTTTCTACTTCATCATCTAAATTATGGCCTGTAGCTAATTTTACTGCTTTTAACTCACGTGCTTTTTTATTCAATAACCATCTTTTAATTACCCCGCAAATGGCACAATCACTTAATTTGGTTTTACTTTGTACACTAGATCTTATATGACAAATAGAACTACCAAATTCTTTACGCATATTAATAACATGCAATTTTATTTTATATTTTTTACAAAAAGTTTTTACATTTTCTAAACTTTTATCAGACCAATCTCCAATTAAAAGATCTATGATTAATGCCTCAACATTATAGCCAAATTTTTTTAATAAATAAAGAGTTGCAGTAGAATCTTTTCCACCAGAACAAGCCACCATTATCTTATCTTTCTTATTAGCTAAATTATATTCTTCAATATTATTTTTTACTTTTTCTTCAAATTCTTTAATAAAATTCATTTTAGTATTTTTCCAGTTTCAGTATACCATAAATAAAGATCTAATTCTGCTAAACTTAAATTTGATTTCTCTGAGATTTCTTTTAATAAACTTTCGATTTCTAGATATTTTGTTTTTGTAAGAGTTTTTGGTTTTTCAATTAAGTTATTTTTAATTAGAACATCAATAATATGAAAATCTATTATTGCATAATCATTATGCCCAATATTTCTAAGAAAATGGCTTGCTTCTTTATAGCCAAGACCTTTTATGTTTTTAATTAACCAACCTCTTGATTTGTTTTTTAATGAGTCTTTATATTTTCTTGCTTCTATTATATATTTTGTTCTTGCATTTGGATATCTATGACCAAATTCTTTTAATTTATTTGATAATTCAGATTCCGGGAGTGTTAAAAAATCATCATTAATTTCTTCTTGAATTTTTATGGTTTTTTCAGCATTAAAATTAGCCGTTAGAATACAAAAACAAAGTTCTTTAAATAATTCATTATCCGAATTTTTTGTTTTAAATTCTTTTATTCTAGAATTTATTAAATTTGATATCTTATTTTTCTTTAAATTTTCTATAGATCTCAATAAGTTTTTCATTTACATGTTTCCACTCTTAAAATTTGCTTATTTTAGTTTTTTAAGTGCTTCTCTAAACATTTCTCTATGGTACTTTTCTCTCTCCATAGCTATAGTAAAGGTTTCTACTGCATCATCTCTCCCTTCGGCTTTTGCTTGTTTTATAAATCTTGGATATATTTCTTCTATTTCATCATTCTCCCCTTCTGCTGCTTGTTCAACATTTTCTTTTGTAGTCTTTATTGCGTTCATTACCCTAAAATGATTTAATGCGTGAGTAGTTTCTGCTCCTGCTGCTTCCATAAATAATTGGGCAATTTCTGGTAAACCCTCCTCCATGGCTTTAGCTGCAAAAGCTAAATATTTTCTATTTGCTTGGCTTTCTCCTGCAAATGCAGCTTTTAAATTTTCATCTGTTTTTGTCATTTTTACCTCCTTTGTTAATTGATCATAAATCTAACAATTGCTCCATCATCTATTTCTTCCATTTTTGTAATTTTAATCTTCAATCCAGTTTCTTCTAAAAGGATCTTAAAATCATCAAAATAATCATAGAATCCACAAGTACGACAAAATGATCCCGTAAATCCTATTTTAAAGGATTTTTTATTAACTAAAATTAATTTTGCTTTTGCTTCTGGAGTTCTTTGATTATTAAATTCTTTAATGGCTCTTACTATTTTTCTTTTAGAATTTGAAATTTCTTTATTAATTTTTATCATTATTTATTTCTTTAATCTTTGGTATTACTTTTTATATTTTATTATCTTGAAACAACATCTAAACACACAAATCTCTCTTCCTTGTTTTGTTCTACTATCTTTTCACATTCTCTACACAAATAAGGATCAATTAAACCACTTTTCCTTATTGGTTGGCAACATCTTGTACAAACTCGGGTTTTCATTTATAATCACCTCAGCTTTAATTTTTTATTTTATAGCATTAAGATAATTCTCATTAACTTTTTCCCAATTAACTACATTAAAAAATGCTCCAATATAATCTGGTCGTTTATTTTGATATTTTAAATAATAAGCGTGTTCCCAAACATCTATGCAAAGTAAAGGTATCTTTCCTTGAATTAAAGGGCTATCTTGATTTTGAGTAGTTATTATTTCTAATTTATCATTGTTTAAAACTAACCAAGCCCACCCACTTCCAAATAATGTTGCTGCTGCATTTGTAAATTCTTCTTTAAAACTATCAAAATTGTCAAAATATGTATTAATAGCTTTAGTTATTTCAAGTGGAGCTTTTTTTTCTTTATTTTTCTTTAAGATAGGCCAGAAAAAAGAATGATTTACATGACCTCCCCCATTGTTTCTAACAGCGGTTCTAATTCCTCTAGGAATCCTATTTAAGTTTTTTATTAATTCCTCTGGTGTTTTTCCTTGTAGTTCAGGATTATTCTCTAACGCTTTATTCAATTTATCAACATAACTTTGATGATGCTTTGTATGATGTATCCTCATTGTTTTTTTATCTATAAACGGTTCTAATGAATCATATTCATATTCAAGTTTTGGTAATTTATACAAAGATTTCATTTCTTTTACCTCCTAAATTTTGAAGGGAGGATAGCCTTTAGGAAAAGAGAGGCTAACCCAAGGCTATCTAACCTTCTTTTATACAACTTCATTTAAGGTACCCCTATCATATAGTTCATCAATTGTTGTTCCTTTGATTTCATCTACATAACAGTGTCCTTTCTCACATATAACAACTTTTTTGTTGATTGATCTTTTTTCCATTTTTATCACCCTCCTTGGGTTTTATATTAATTAATATAGAAAATATATAAATCTAATTGCTTTAAAATATAATAAAAAAGATTAATTTTCTTTTAATTTAAAAGAAAAATTTATATATATTGTCTATTTTGAATTTGAGTTATAATAAAATGTCTAAAAAAAATATTTCCGGATTGTTAGAAATCTCTAAAGAAGAAGATAATTTTAATGAAAAATTAGGTTTGGATAATAGAGATAAGATTATTTTATCATTAATTTCTAAACACTCAAATATTTCACAAGAAGAAATAGCTAAGCATATTAAACTTTCCCAACCTTCAGTTGGTGCTAGAATAAAAAAACTTAGACAAAAAGGAATTTTGCATAACGTAAACGGAGTTAATTTTAGAATAGTTAATTTAAATCTTGCTAAAGTCGATGTGAATTCAACTGATACTACATCAATAATTAATGAATTTAAGGATTGTCCTTTTTTTATTAATGCATTAATTACTTCAGGAAAATATAATCTTTGCTTATTTTTTACTGCTATAGATCTTAAAAGATTAGAAGGAATAGTTAATCATCATTTAAGAAATAATTCAAAAGTAAAAGACGTTGAATTAAATTTAGTAATCTCAACTACAAAAGATTTTGTATTGCCTCTTAATATAAATCATGAAGATAAAAAAAATCTCTGTGATGAAAAATGTAAATATTGTATTTAAAAAAATAAATTAATAAACTCATTTTTCTTTTTTACCTTCCCTTTCCATTTTCTCCAATCTATTATAATAATCACTAAATTCGTTTAAATGTGCCAATGCTATTTTTCCTACAATTAATGGATCATCATTAGTAACATCTGTTTTTGGATCTGCTGTTCCATGTTCAAGTTCAACATTCATTCCTCTTCTAAACTGATCAACATCAAATTTATCCCATTTTATACCTAGTTGTTCACCAACTTTTTTAGCTTCTTTTGAAGTAAATCCTTTTCTTGCCATTTTTAATTTCTTTATTTTTAAGTATGTTAATTAGATTTCTCTATTTTGTTAACTTATCTACTTCTTCTTTACCTTCTTCTAATTCTTTGACTTGTTCTTTATCCTGCTTTAACAACAGATTTTGAAATTCCCCTACATGTGTTTTTTCTTCTTTTGCTACATCTAAAAGAACCTTTTTAAGATTCTTACTACTTGTCATAGCAGCTAATTGTTCATATAAACTAACAGCGTCTAATTCTGCAATCATACCTAATCTTAATATTTGTTTATCCATATCTTTTTTATTAACTTTTTTTAGATCTATTGGTAATTTTGATAACATATTGCATCACCTCATATTAAGAATAACAACTTCTTAATATCTTTTTCTGTTAGTATATTTTTAGAAATAATTATTTTAGGAAGGATTAATTTTTATTCATTGTTATTGTCTTCATCATCGTCTTCTTCCTCTTCATCATCATCGTCTTCTTTTTCTTTATCTTCCAAACTTCTTAAGACATTTTTAGCTAAATTTTTTGCTGCATTAGCTTGACCAAATGCTTCTCCAAATTTTTCATTATCAAATGCTTCTACTGCATTTTTTAATTTTGATTCTGCTTCTGTTAATAATTTTAGAACTCTTGGATTTACTTCAATTTCTTCAATTTCTTCTTTTAACTCTTCAATTTCTTCTCTTGCATCTTTTATTGTTTCAAAAGCCTTTTCTTGTCTATCAATTCCTTTCCTTTTTTCTATATTTTCTACATCAACTTCAATTTCTCTATCTGATCTACCGGTTTTTTGCTTTATTCTTACTCTCGATCTATCCTTCTTATTTTTAATTTCTATTTTAATTTCTCCAGTTTGTCCTTTCATACTGTTCAAGATAGAATCAATCAAATTTTGTTGTTGTTCTGTAATTTCGCCTTTAATTTTAATTTTTACTTCTAATTCTCCAAAAGTCTCTTCAATTTCTTCATCATGTTCTTCTAGTTCTTTTTCAATTTCAATTATTTCTTCTATTTCTTCTAATGAATCATCTTCTTCTAGTTCTTCAATATTTTTTTTAACTTTTAATAAATTTTTTCCGTGTTCTTTTTTTGCTTTTTCTGCTGCTTCTAACTTGTTCTCTTCAATCATTACTTTAACTTCTAATAACCTTTCTCTCGCTACTTCCAAACCCATTTTTGCTTTTTTTCCTTTATCAAAAGTTAGGAGTAAGGATAATTGATCTAAAGCCTTATCTAAGCCCCAAAAAAAACTATCTGGTGTTACACCAACTGGATCATCTACAGGTAGTTGAGCATTTATAGCTGGTAATATTAAAATAATTAAAATTATAGAAAGAATATTTTTCAGAATGCTATTTTTATTCATTAACCTTTACATAATTAGAGAAAGTTTAATTTTATAAACTTTGCTATTAGAAAACTTTATAAAGGCTATAAAATCATTCTTAATTCTAAATTGGTTAAGATTATTTTAGACACAGATTTTTTATTAAGTGCAATAAAATTCAAGGTTGACATATTTTCAGAATTAAAAAGAATCTGCGATTTTCCTTACAATTTATGGATATTGGATAAAACTTTAGATGAATTGGAAGGGAAAAAAGAAGGGAAATTAGTAAAAAACTTAATAAAAGATAAAGTAAAAGTAAAAGAAACAAATAAAAATAAATCAGTAGATGATTTATTAATGGGTTTAGAAGAAAAATTTGTACTTGCAACCCAAGACAAAGAGCTTAAAAAAAGAGCAAAAAAGAAAAACTTAAAATTAATAACAATAAGACAAAAAAAATATTTAAAAATAGATTAAAATGTTTTACGAAGTCAAAATAAGATCACACATAAGAATACCACCCGACACATTTAAAGTAGAGACTAAAAAAGCAGTCTTAGAAGTTTTGAAGAAAAAATATGAAAATTTTGTTTCAAAAGATCTAGGATTTGTTATAGGAGTAACTAAAGTATTAACAGTTGGGGATGGAATAATTATTCCTGGAGATGGAGCATCATATTATGATAGCTCATTTAAGATATTAGTATTCAAACCAGAATTACAAGAAGTAGTCTTAGGAAAAATTAGTGATATAACAGACTTCGGTGCATTCATTAGTATTGGAGCAAGTGATGCTATGATTCATATAAGTCAAACAATGGATGACTTTGTAAGTTTTAGTAAAAGTGGAGTCTTAACCGGAAAAGAAACTAAAAGAGTTTTGAAAACCGGAGATAAATGTAGAGCAAGAATAGTTGCTTTAAGTTATAAAGAAATTTCAAATCCTAAAATTGGATTAACCATGAGACAGCCAAAATTAGGAAATTTAAATTGGATAGATAAAAAAGAAGAAGTAAAAAAAGAAAAAGAACCTGAAAAGAAAGATAAGAAAGAAAAATGACAGTACATAAATTAAATTTAGAATCTTATACTATCGGAGATGAATTTAAAGCAGTAGATGGAGATAAAGTTGTTTCAAGTATTAAAACAGATGGCAACGGAAAGGTTACTTCACTAGAAGTAGCACAATTATTTTTAGATAAATGGATACATGTAGGGATATATAGATATATATACCTACAAAAGAATCTGGAGATGAACAAATATATCATCTCACCGGGTTTGTAGGTCCAAATGATACAAATTATCAAAAATATATCCAATTATATCAAAACAGGAGAAAAACAGCTTAAAAATGGCAAGAAAAGTATGTAAAAATTGTAAGATTTTTGTAACGGGGAAGAGTTGTCCTATTTGTAAAGGCAATATTTTTAGTGAATCTTGGAAAGGTAGAGTAGCAATATTTGATCCTGAAAAATCAGAGATAGCTAAACATATAGGAATTAAAGTTAAAGGAGAATACGCAATTAAAGTAAGATGATTAAAGTAATAACTCAAAAAGAAATTCCATTATTAAATAGAAAAACAATAGACTTAGATTTTTCTTTTGCTGGAAGTACTCCAAAAAAAGAAACTATAAAAAAAGAAGTAGCAGGATTTCTTAAAACAAAAGAAGATTTAATTGTTGTAAAAAAAGTTAGCCCTAGATTTGGGGAAGAAAGTGTAAAAGTACTTGCTCATGTTTATAATACCCCAGAAGATTTAAAGAAAATAGAGGAAATAAAGAAAAAAGCAAAACCAGATAAAGAGAAAAAAGAAGCAAAACCAGAAACACAAAAACCACAGAAGAAAGAAGAAAAACCAGCAGAGGTAGAAGAAAAGCCAAAGGAGGAAGAAAGTGGCAAAGAAGAAAGTAAAGAACAAAAGACCGAGTAAAATCTGGACAAAATACAAAATTAATGGGGAAAACATAGAGAGAGGACAATCCTGCCCTAAATGTGAAAGTGGAACTTTTTTAGCAGATCATAAAGACAGATGGTTTTGCGGAAAATGTCATTATACCTTATTCAAAAAGAAAGAAACTAAAGAATCTAAATAATTCTAATTAAGTAATCAAAGTAACAACACAATTTACACGATCACCCAAGTCTTTTTCCTTAATTCTTTTTAATTCTCTTAATTTAAAGGGCTTATCCCTTTCTATAATTAAAGTAGAAACTCCCTTTTCTGAATCATATTCAGAATCTGCATTATATCTTTTCATAACTTTATTATAAGCTTCAAATTCCTGAAAACCAGCATAAAGCTGATTCAATGCAACTTCTATTTTATAAGTGATCATTTTATTTACGCATTATATAAGCAAGTTTTTTATTAATACCTTTATTTAATTTTAGGATATCAATATTTAATTCTAGAATATCCATATCTATACATTTTTCTGTTGGTAAGTACATTCTAGAATCTTTTTCTTTTCTTAAACATAAAGCATCATATTTGCTTGCAAATTCGCAAAATGCATCAATTTCAGCTTTCTTAGCTTTTTCTGGATTAAAATTAAGTACTATTTTATAATCAAACATAATAATTCAGAATAAACTAAAATTTTATAAAACTTTACTATTTTAGCTCCAATCTTGTTAATATATATTGTTTAAAGAACAAACCTTGTTTTGAATCAATAACAAATTGAAGGTTAGTTGTTTTACTTTCTTTAACTATATAAAGATCATGATCTAATTTTCTTTCAATAGGAGAGTAATTTACATCTATTTCTATTTTTCTTAGATCTTCTCTAAATTTATATATTGGATTGCCTTTTATTGAGAATTCATTTAAAAATATCCTTTTAGAAGGTATAAAACTACGGTTGTCTCTATATTCTTCTAAAAAATCTTCTAAATTAAATTGACTTGCCCTTGTTCTATACTTAATTTTATCTCCAAAATTCATTGTAAAAGTCATTTAGTATAAAACCCTGGAGAAGAGCTCCGAAGAACTCCCCCCTGGGCAAAAAAGAGGTGATAATTGTTACTACTTGGGTAACATAACTCATATATAAAGGTTTCGCAGATAACTATTCCATAGTAATGAATACTATACACAATATTTATAAGGTTCTTAGTTCTTTTTAATGGCATGCACGAACAAATCTATGATATGTTAATGCAAAAGGATGAAATTACTTGGCAGAACATTATTTATGGATTAGTTAAAAGCGAAGAAATGAATCCTTGGGATGTAGATGTATCTCTATTATCTAAAAAATATTTAGAAACTATAAAGAAATTAAAAGAAACTAATTTTTTAATATCTGGGAAGATGGTATTAGCTTCTGCCATTCTTTTAAAGATAAAATCAGAAAAATTAGTAAGTCATAACATTGCAGCATTTGATAATTTATTGTTTAGTAATGAAGAAGAATTAGAAGAAGTTGAAGAATATTTAGATGATGAAAGA
>NZBH01000057.1 GCA_002687815.1 archaeon
AACGAAAACTACCGTAAGTCACGGTGACATAGAAATATATTTATAAGATTTTTAGTTTATATTATTATGGATATAGGAGATTTAGAGAAGTTTGGAATGACAAAGATAGAGGCTCAAATATATGATGAATTAATTAGTTTAAAAGAATCCAAAATAGGAGAAATTATCAAAAGAACTGGATTACATAGAGGCACAGTATATAATGCAATAAATAGCTTAATTAATAAAAATTTTGTTGTTTTTTCAAAAAGAGAGAATGAAACTTTTTATAAAATTTCTGATGCTCATATTTTTTTAGATTTGGTGAATCTTGAAAAAGAAGATATTGATAAAAAAGAAAATATAGCTAATGTCTTAATGAAGGAAATTGAAGAATTAAATAAAAGTTCGTTAAAAAAGCAGGGAATTTCAATCGGATTAGGTAAAAAAGCCTATATGGAACATTTTTGGAATATGTTTAGAACTTGTAAGGAAAAAAATATTGAATATTGTTGGATTGGAGATGGATTAGGAAATACTGCAAAACAATTAGGAGAACATAATTATAGAAAAATAATAAATATTAAAAAAGATATGAAAATAAAGTTTAGATCTATAATGAATCAGAAAGCTAAGCCAATAAAACATGAGGATTATAAACCTGGGGATAGATATCTTCCTGAAAACTATTCTTTTCCAACTTATACCTGGATTTATGATAACAAGGTTGTGATAGTTATTTGGCAGGCAAAACCTATGATAGTAATAACAATTGAAGATGAAGCAACAGCTAAAAGTTATAAAAGTTATTTTGAAACTATGTATAAGATTGCGAAGAAATGATACTATAGAATAATAATTCTTAAAAACAAAATAATTAATTAATAAATATGAGAAAAAGAAAGAGTTAAAAACCCCAAGAATATAGTTATTTTACCTGAAAAGGAAGAAGAGTTCTGATATAATATTAAGATGCAAATAATCAGAGCTTCTGAAATTGGAGAATTTTATTATTGTAATTTGTCTTGGTGGCTTAGGAAAAAAGGAAATAATATACAAACTCCTCAACAAATTGTAAAAAAACTAAAAACTGCAAAACCAGAAGAAAAATTAAATTAGTAAAACAATTACAGATTTCTAAAAAAATCAAAAAGAACTTAAAAGAAGAAGGGAACAAAAAAAATTAAAATATATCGGTTAATTCGAAAAATAAGTATTTACCCACTACATCCTAACACTTTTCCAATTTCCCTCCAAATTAGGTACTACAATACATATGCTAAAACTTGTTGTAAACGCTTAAAACTTCCTGCATGAGTTATTTATGCTTTCTTGGGCGACTTTGTCAGCCCAATCGCATTTGATTTTGGTATCGCAATGTTTATTAATCTCTGGGGCTTATGATTAGTATGAATTTCAAACCATCTCTATGGAAGATTTTAGTAAGCATTATTATTGGTGGGCTTATTAGTTTATGGAATTATGCTGCAAATATTTTTGGAGACCTCATAAAAGAAATGCCTTCTCTTGGCACCTCTATTCTAATTATATTGGTCTCTGCTGTTATAGTCTATATAATCTGGAGTTTGTTTCAGAGAAAATAGGGCCAAAAACACTCATTTTACAGAACTACGGACAATATTCATTATGCGCCCATCTGACACATAAAATTGACATTTATGTGTAAAAAGCGATTTTAAGCGCTTTTTTTGTTATTTGAATGGTTTAGCCTTCAGAAGAAATGATTTAATTAATCTAATCTTCCTGATTTTCTTTCAAAAAACTCAAAGATTACTACAATAAATGCAGCTGCGGCAAGTATGGCATATTTTGAATATGTTGATCCTAAAAATGGAATCAAAGTTAGGACTATTATTAAAACTGCTAATGATGCCCCGAAAAGATTTATTATTGCTCCCATTGTTTTTTTGTTCTGAAATTAAAATAAAAAAAATAAAAAATAAAAAATTGGCTTATTTGAAAGCTTTAAGCAATGCAGGAACACCAATAACTAAGATTGCAATTCCGATTATTGCATCTCCATAAGGTACTGCATATATGTTAAGAGCTCCAAGAGTATATATAAGTCCAATTAGAGTTACTAAAACTGATATTAATTTGTTCATATTTGTTTACCTCCTTTCATGTTTTTAAATAGGGACTAGATAGGTTATCACCACCCCTTTTTCCCCTTTCTCTTTGAAGAGTCATCACCTTATTTTCCGCAAAAGCAGTCAATAATTCTCTCTTCTGAGAGTATGATTTGATTGTTGATCTATGAATTTGTGAATAATTTTGTTATTTTTTTGTTAAATCTATGAAATTTTTGGGGTTTTTCTTTATAAATCTAAATACAATTGTGAATATTATTGTTGCAATCAGGAATTGAAGGATTGCTCCTGCTAAAGGTTCTGTTGATATCCCATAATATCTAGTTGAAACCCCGAGTGTTTGTTGTGTAAAGGGGTTTGGGAGCCTACATAGAGAGGGAGCGTATTTTGGGCTTGCAATTATAGGTGATTTCGTGCAAAAGGTTATTGGAATAAAAAACGAAATAAAGACTATTATAAGCCCAACTATTGCTGCTTTATTCAAAGTCCTTATTACTCCTGATTTTTCCATAATATGAGCTAAGCTAAGCTTAGTAAACCTGGCTTAGAATCTATGCCAAGCTAATGTGTTTTCTTGTCCTTTCTGTGAAATAATCTGTGATTTTCTTGCCAATTTTTTCTATTTTCTCTTAATTTTCTTGATCACTTTCTTTTTGTTTTTGCTAGGAACCTATAGGTTTTTTATTATTTAAATCTTATTATTAGGTGAAATACCCTATATTTCATTGGTTTTTGATTTTGTTAAAAAAAGCTGTTTTTAGCGTTTTTAAGCCCTTTTTGCTTAGTTTTCTAATTAAAAACGCATTAGTTATGTAGTGAAATTCCTAATCAAAAACGTATTAGGAATTATTAAAAATGTTGTTTTTCGAGGCTATTTTTTGTTAGTAAAATAGGGCTGTTTTTTAGGGTATTTCACAAGTTTTATAGATTTTTTGCATATTTTTGGAGTGTTTATAGGGTGTTTAAACACCCCAATTTTGCTGATTTTTAGTGTTTGTATCTTTAAACAGGTGTTTAAACAGTGTTTTTTTGAATAAAATCTAAAAAAACATAGTTTTTCTATGTGTTGTTATTCAGTGATTAACCGACGCTGAGAGAGATTTATAGAGAGATCCCAGGAAAACATTTATAAAGCAGAGTCTTTTAAATATAATATGTTCAATTTTTTTACAAAAAAAGCAGAAAAAAAGGAGTTAGACATTTTAAAGCAGGCTGTTCAAACAGGCTTCAACAGCGTAAAAGATGATTTTAGCAAAACTAGCAAGTGGATTAAACACCTTGATTCTAGTGATAAGGGTGTAAAAGAAGAGATTTCTGACTTACATGAGGAATTAGCGTCGGTGAAAGAGGAGCTTGAAAGTATGAAAAATGTGCTCTCAATCGTTGGAAAGGGTGGGGTGTTTAAACAGCCACAAACAGTGTTTAAGAAACAAACACCGTTCAAGGGTGTTTTAAACACTGTTCAAACGGGTGTTCAAACAGCATTTTTGGACTATTTATCAACAACTGAAAGAGCAATTATCTTTGTTTTACTTAATTCAGATATGAAGCTAAGTTATGAAGATCTAGCTGCAATGCTTGGCAAAAGAAAGGGCACAATAAGGGGCCAAATTAACAGTATAAAGCAGAAAAGTGAAGGCCTTGTTGAGGAGGTTATTGGTGAAAATAACAAAAAAAGAGTCTTTATTCCTGAAAAAGTAAGGAATATGTTACTTAAAACTCAAAAAACACGAAAAGTGAGGGAAAAACAGTGATTTTTAGTAGTTTTCTGTGTTTATAAGGGATTTTTACCTAAAAAAACAGGAAAAGTGAGAGTTAGCATATACTAATATGCTCTTGGAATTGGAAAAAGCGATAAAAAATAGTAAGTTTAAGTGTAAAAGTGAGTTAAATATTAAGATAGAAAGCAGATTTAAGTGTAAAAGTGAGGAAAAAGCAAAAAGAACAAATAAGAAAAATCCAATAGAGAGAGTTTAATTATTGTTTAGTATTTGGCTCTGAAACCTATAAATTTGATTGTTTCAGCATTTTTGCATCTAAGAATCAACAAAAAAACCTGCTTAGCTACAGCTGGAACTGGGTTAAATTCGTTATAACGAATAACTACTGTGTAATGAGGAGTTTTGTTTAAAAAAGCTCTGATGTGTATAATTTATACTCTTAAATACCTAAATTTAAGGGTTTAAAGGGCCCTAAGCTTGATAATTGTAGAAAGAGTTGCTATTTTCTTTAGTTCTTTTGAGATTGATAAGAGGATTTGCCTATTATTTACCCTTTGTTTTTTAACTGGAATGCCTTTATTGATCATTCTTTGTACATAATCCCTTATAGATGACTCTGAAAGTCCTAATTTCAGGGCTGTTTCTCGATAGGTTGTTGGTTGTTTGTTTTGTTCTTCTAACAAGTATATCGTCGAGAAAACACTCATTTCCTGGGCTGTTATTCTCTTAAATTTAAGCCTTATTTCCTTTTTTAGTTGATCTAAAGAATCTAAGATGTCTGAGGCTTTTTGGATGTTTGATTCTATGCTTGAAACAGGTGAAATACCCTCATTTTCTTGCTGTCTGTCTGTCTGTCGAAGTGTCTGTCTGTCTGTCGAAGCCCCTTGATTTCCTATGGAGATGCCTAAATTTGGGGAGTTTAACCCCTCTATTTCCTGTGGAACTGTCGAAGTCGCAGGATCTGTCGAAGTTATGTGTCTAAGTGTCGAAGTTTGGTTTTGGGCTATTTCATGTAATTTTTGGTTATTTAGCTCTTCATGAAGACCTTTAATTAAAGTTTTAATCTCTTGTGTTTCTGTTTTTATATTAGATATTTCTTCACTTAAAAAAGAAATATCTTGTTTAACCTTAGAGAATGCTTGTTTTATTTGTTCTTCTTTCATGAATATAAGAACTAATTGTTTTTATTTAAAGATTTATTTAATCTAAGGGTTATTTTATTATTCTTTTTTAGAACTATAAACATCATATACTTTTTGAGATAATCTCCATTTGATTCTTCTTGTGAAAACTTCTCCTTTTTTGTTTTTTCTTATTGATACAACAAGGTTTTTTTCTTTAAGTTCAAAAAGAATCTTCTTAATAAACTCCTCATCTCTTGCTATTTCTCTTGCTATCTCTGCTGTAAATGGTTGTTCTGGAAAGCTATGATAAAGAAATGAAAGAACTTGTTCAGCTATCTTATCTTTTTTTTGTTGACTTAATCTCATTTTTTTGATCTCTTACCTTAATAGTTATTCGGTATTAACTTATATATGTTTTGTTGCGACAAGGAAGGGAAATCATAATTCTTAATTTCTAAATACCAAATAACTTTAAAAAGTTGTAAATATTAAATACCTTATGGGAAAAAAGAAGGGAAAGAAAAAAAGGGTTGTTAAATTTGATATTAAAAAAACTCTTGCTTTTAAATTACTAATTGTAAGTCTTATTTTATTGTTTATTTTAGTTATTATTTGGATATTTGTTTGGAAGCCTAGTGAAGATGTTGAAGAAGGATATGGGTTGCCTGCATTAAAATGGGATTTTGATGTGGAGGAGGTTGTTTTTAGTGTTTTAGATTATAATATTACTACAATAACAACTGATAATGATACTGTAGAAATAAATGTTGAATGGAGTTCTGGTAATAAAAGCATTAACCAAATTTTAATTGATTTTGAAGGAATTCCAAATTATTGTAATTATACTCAAATAAATGATTTAAGTTTTGGTGAAAATAAAACATATAGTATAAATTATGGTAGTGGAACTTTTTATTGTAATGAATCTAGTTTTGAAAATGTTAGTTCTATTTCTATATATGCTGAGGTTCATATTAATCTTACTCAAACTTCTTTAATTGACAATATCACAATTTATAATGACGATTCATTAGTTGATGTTGTAGATTTAGATGATTATTTTAATTCTTTGGCTAATATTAGTTATTCTGTTGTTGGAGATTCTGAATACAAAACAGGATTGGGGATAAATGATACAACAAATCTTGTTAGTTTTGATCCTAAATTAGATAGATATGGTAGTTATGGGTTTAATTTAACTGCCACAGATACTGACGGAGAGGTTTTAGATGTTAGTACTAATGGAGAAAATATGACCTTTTATGTTATTTTTGTAGATGATGATGCTCCAATTCCAAATGAGGCTCTTGATTTTAATAGGACAGAATGTGATGATTTGTTATGGAATAAAGATACTAGTTATGAATTAAATATGACTAAATGTTGGAGTGATGGGGATGGTGATACTATAAGTGGATATAGATATGAAAATAGGAGTAATGGAAAAGTTAATATAAATCAAAATGGAAGTATTTTAACATTGAATCCTGATTCTGATTGGAATGGGTCTGGTTATTTTTATATCAGACCCATTTTTTTGATTAATTCGTTGTGAAATGTTAATATATATGATATTTATATTAAACACATAGATTAACACAGGAGGATAGACTTAATGAGTAAATCTAGAAGTTCT
>NZBH01000058.1 GCA_002687815.1 archaeon
AAAGATGATAAGCTATGCTTAAGTACAACTCTTAATTGTTTTGACTGGGGAAAAGTTGATAGTATAGTTTTAAGAAATTTGAGTAAAGAAATAGATGAATGATAAGGAAAAATTAGAAAGTCTTCTATCAAAACTTGAAGATCATTGGCTAGGTTTAGTTCATAGAGCTTCAGATTTAGAAGAATTTATAGGAACTGAACAAATAGCAGAAGTCCTATATATGGCTCTTTATAATATACATACTGATTTACATGAAATTGTTAAATCAATAGGTTGTAATTTAAAAACTTATGAAGAAAAAATGTCAGATGTACGAAAAAGAATAAATGAAAATAATTCAATGACATTAGAGGAACTTTTAAAAAAATCTGGAATAACACTTAAAAGAGGAAAAAAATGATAGATTTTAATGCAGAGTTAGCTTCTAAAGATATAGATTTATGGAGTTTTCCTATAGAATTTAAGGACGATGAGGATGATTATCCTTATAGTACTGATGCAACAATTGATTTTAGTGTTGAATTAGAAGCACGTTCTTATGGAGTTAAATCAATTATAATAAACACTAGAAATATTACTCTCAACAGTGCTGATCAAAATCTTATTATAAAGATATTTGAGGCATCAAGTATAAACGGCATAGCCAGTGATGAATGGGAAATTGTTGATGAAATAGATTTAAAACATAAACAAATAATACCAGATAGACTTGAATTAGATTGGATAGAAAAAAAGGCATATGTATATTATGGTTAAAAATAAATGAAAAAATTTATAGTAGAAGTTAATAAAAATAATAACGATGAATGGGACTGGGAAGTCTATACATTCATACATTATAATGATTTACGTAATGATAAAAAGAAATTTGCAGCAAATGGAACGGCAGAGACTTATTCTGCTGCTTGTCAAGAAGTAAATAAAATACTAATCCTTGTGTGAAATATAAATATATACTTACTATAGGTATTATAGGTATCTATAGTTTCTTCGGTATAACATTTTTTAATAATTTTACAAACCTTAAAAACGAACTAGAAAGAGATAAAATCTTAGTAACAAATACGATGGTTGTTGCAACTGTGTATAATGCTAAGAAATCTCAAACAGATTCTACGCCCAATATAACGGCAGATGGTACTAGAATCAATTGTCATTGGGCTGGAAAATATAGATATATAGCCGTAAGTCGTAATTTATTAAAACAAAATGGAGGCCATTTAAATTATGATGATTATGTTATAATTACCGGTATTAATGGTAAGTATGACGGAGTATGGCAAGTAAAAGATACTATGAACAAAAGATGGGTTAATCGAATTGATTTATTATGTAATCTAAATGAAAAACCATTTAAAAAAGATAGTGTAATAGTAACCTATTATCATATTAAAAAAGGAACTTAATGGAACATAAAAAAGAAGAAGAAATAAAATATAAATCACTAGCAAATTGTTTAGTTTTTGAAAATCATGGAAAACAAGGAAATGAACCTGATTATCGTGGAAAAGGAACTTTAAATGATACTGAAATGTTTATATCTTTATGGAAAAAAATAGATAAAAATAAACGAGAATATTATTCTATAAATATTCAAGTTCAAGATATAATATAGGAGATCTTTTGCAAAAAGTAATAGAATTAACAGAAAAACTTGATAATGCAACTTTAAAAGTTTTTAAACATTTTGAAGAATCATTAAAAAAAGAAGCACAAAAGTTAGAAGAAGTACATCAAATACCTGAACTTGTAAATACTAAAAAAGCTGAATATAATAATACAGCTGAATTAAGAAAAGTTAAAAGAAAATTTGGTGAAATATTCTACGGAGTATTATGTCCTATTAATGGAGTAAATACTAAAAATAGACGATACCCCGATGGAACTTCGACATTAGATAAAGATAATTATAGAGATGTAGAAGGTCCATGTGTTTGGAAAAAAATAGGACACATGACTAAATGGTCTACTAAGTGCAATTGGTATAGTCCTCAACAAGTTTTTGAAAAATTAAAACAAAAACATATAGATCTAATTAGTAACGGAACTGTTAATCGTAAAAATCAAAAACAAATGGCTCAAGATTTATACGATAGTAGATGTTATATGAATGAAAGAATGACTAAAATAAATGAATTTTCTGAGAAATGTGAGCTATCTAAAACTTATAATGTAGAATTAGTCGTTGTCAAAAAGAAAGATATTTTCAAGCAAGACAACGATGATGAATATGCAGATAATCATATTCCAGGTTTACCTATAGATATTGTAAAAGCTAAAATAGATTCTGTTGCTATTAATGGTGATGAATTAAAATTATATCCACAATTAGATAATGCTGTTAAAACACATCTAAAAGATAAACATGGGATTGAAACAAATTATCAATTTAATAATGGAGTAGCTTTAAATATAGTAGATTTATCTTCATATCCTCCAAGGGGAGAATTTCGTTGGGATTGTCCCTTTTATTTTATGGATATTGCTCAATTATTTAAAGATCCAAAACTTTCTAATCATTGTGGTTTAGCATTACAAATGAAAATAGAAATATTAGAAAAACTAGAAGAAGTAAATACTAAATATGCTCCTCAGCTTTTAGCTAATGGCATATTTTAATAACAATAATAATAATAATAATAATAAGAAAAGGAAAATAAATGATAAAACTAAATGTAGATGAGTATTCAGATATACTCAAAGTATGCTTTAATACTAAAGATCCATTATATATGTCAGGTCCTCCTGGGATTGGAAAATCAGCAGTACCTATACAAGTATATACTGATATAGCAGAAAAGCAAGGAAAAGAATTTGTATGTTGGGATAAAACTACAAAAGCTGAAAAGATAACTTTGTTTAAAAATCCAGATAAATACTTTGTATTTTGTGATCAAAGATTATCTCAAATGGATACTACTGATCTCAGGGGTATTCCAAAGTTAGAAGGAAATATTCTAGAACCTTTGCCACCAAGTTGGGTTGTTTACTTTAGTAACCCCAAAGCAGAAGGTGTTATATTCTTCGATGAAGTTAATTTAGCTCCTCCTATTGTTCAAGGTTCTGCATATCAGATAATTAATGATAGATCTATCTCTGATCGTAAGATAAGTGATAAGGTACACATTATTGCTGCTGGGAATAGGGCAGAAGATAAAGCATATACTTTTGAAATGCCTCTTCCTTTAAGAGACAGATTTTCAGAAGCTGAACTGTATCCAGATGTTGATCGTTGGACAGAATGGGCATCAAGTAATGAGGTTAGTCCTCATTTAATAGCTTTTATTCAATGGAAGAATAGCTATTTATATAGACTTTCAGAAAATGATGCAGATAAAAGTACTACTCCACGTGGTATTGTTAGAGCTTCTAGACTGTTAGGTAAAGAAGATATAACGTCTGCAAGAGCTAATACATTAGTATCTATTGCTACAGGAGAAGCATTTGCAACAGAATTTCAAGCATACTGTAAGTATTTTAAACAGTTAGACTGGGATACTATATTTGCAGATCCAGAAAGTGTTAAAGGATACGAAGTTAATACAATGTTTGCAGTTGCTGGTGGATTATCTGAAAAGTTTTTAGCAGATTATAAATTATTTGATAAAATAATTCCAGTAATTAGTAATATGCCTGAAGAGTTTGCAGTAATGTCTCTTAGACTTATGAAAAATGGTAATCCTGTTGGATTTAAACGAAGAGCAACTAAATCAAAGCAATTCTTTAAAGATTTAGCTCATTTAGGTAAATTTATCGAGGTAGAATAACATGATAGGAGCTAAATTTACACCTAGTGAAAAGATAACAAAAGCTAAAATAAGACTTCAGAAAGAATCTCCATTCTTTGCACATCTAGTTCTTAGTATGACGTTTACTGAAGATCTAAAAATTCCTACAATGGGAGTTAGTTTTAAGGGTAATTGCAGATACAATCCTGAATGGATAAATACTTTAAATGATTCTCAAATCAAAGGAGTATTATGTCATGAAGTTATGCATGTCGCTCTGACACATTTACTTAGATTAGGTAAAAGAAAGTTCTTAATATGGAATGTAGCTTGTGATATGATGATAAATTATATGATAATGTTAGAAAAATACGAACTTCCTGAAGAAGGTATTCTTCCAGATCATGGAACTGTCTATAAATTACCATATAAAACAGGATTTATAGAAATAGATATCAAAGATAAGTGTGCAGAAGAAGTCTATGAAATGATTGATAAAGAATGTGATGGAGATGATGACGGTGATGGAGCTAATGGACATGGAGGTCAACCTGGTCCTGATGGAGGAGACTCCGATTCTAATGGAAATAATAATAATAATAATGATCCTAATGGCTGGAATGGTTTTGATTCTCATGAATATGGGCAAAACCTTTCTGATGAAGAAGTACGTCAAGTAGAAAAAGAATGGAAAGGAAAAATAGCCGATGCAGCTACGGCCGCTAAAGATAAGTATAAAGGCTCTCTTCCCGGTTATCTACAACGGCTAATCGATGAATTATTACATCCAGTTCTCCCATGGAAACCAATGTTATATCAGTATATTACAAAATGTATTCCATTTAATTCTACTTATAGACGCCCAGGAAGACGTAGTTATACTACAGGTGTTTATATGCCTATTGAAATTAAAGAAAATCTAGAAGTACTTGTTACTGTGGATTGTTCTGGATCAATTTCAGATAAGGAATATAAAGAATTTATTACTGAAGTTCATGGAATAGCTTCTGCTTTTGAACAAATTAATATGAGATTATTGCATTGGGATACACGAGTTACTAAGGATATAACCATTACTAGATCTAATAAACGTGATTTATTAAATAGTGAAATTACAGGCGGTGGTGGTACTTATCTATCCTGTGTGGGTGAATATCTTCAAAGTGATGAAGGTAGAAAAATTCAAAAAACAAATCCTACAGTTTCTGTTCATTTAACCGATGGCTATATAGAACATGATCCAGTATTACCTATGGGTATGCACTTATTTGTTTTAACACCAGGCGGAACAGATGAACATATTAAAGATTATGGTAGAGTAGCTAACTTAATCTAATGTTAGAGATATTTTATAAACTATTCATAGCAGCTTGTATGTTCTTCCTATCAACCTGTGGTTTATTAATAGCAATATCTATGTGGAGAAAAGGAAGATGTGATGATAAAAAGGAGAAAGAATGATGCCTTTATATACCTTTCAATGTCCTTCTTGTCGTCAAGAACAAGAAGTTAAACAGAGCATATCGGATCCTATACCATTATGTAAACGATGTAAATCTGCAAGTTTAGGAATTCATGTTCCAAAAATGATACGAATTTTTAAACCAACAGGTAAACCTAAATTTAAAGGTACAGGATTTTATGAAACAGATTATGCAAAGAAAGGAAAAAAAACCTAAATGTTTAATAGCATATCTACTGGTCTAATTTCTTTAGATAAAGCAATAGGTATAGGTGGAATACCTAGAGGTAGAATCATAGAACTTTATGGACCTGAATCTTCAGGAAAAACTACGCTTGCTTTAAGTATAATAGCGAAGGCACAAAAAAGAGACAATTATGCCGCTTTTATTGATGCTGAAAATGCTATGGATTTAGAATATGCTAAAAAACTTGGTGTTTGTACAACTGATTTAATAATCTCACAACCTGTTACAGGGGAAGAAGCATTAGAACTTGTTGAAATCTTTGTTAGGAGTAATGCATTTGATATAATAGTAATAGATTCAGTAGCAGCATTAGTTCCAAAAGCTGAGCTTGAAGGAGAACTTAAAGTCGGATATATAGGACTTCATTCTCGACTAATGTCTCAATCTTTACGCAGACTTTCTAATATTATATCTAGATCTAAAACTTCAGTTATCTTTATTAATCAAGTTAGAAATAGAATTAGTTCTATATTTGGAAATAAAAAAGTTACATCTGGAGGAAAGGCTTTAGGATTTTATTCGTCTCTTCGACTAGATATATGTTCTATTGCTAAAATAAAAGAGGCTGATAGGACAATAGGACATAGAACTGTTATAAAAATAACAAAGAATAAAATGGGTTATCCATTTGAAAGTACAGAATTTGATATCATGTATAATGAAGGTGTATCATTTATTGGTGATATTGTAGATACTGCTATTAAAAGTAATATAATAACCAAATCTGGTACTTGGTTTTATTTTAATAATGCTAATTTAGGACAGGGTCGAAATAATGTAAAAATATATTTACAAGAAAATAAAGAACTTTGTAATAAAATAGAAAAAGAAATTAAGACTTTTTATATTGAATAAAGATAAAAATAACAAATCATATAAAGGAATAAAAGATGGAAGATTATTACGATGATAACTTTGGTCATTGGGATATGGATGATGACCAAGAAGAACAACAGGCATTCTATCGCAAGGTTCAAAACGAATCTA